>JABSRT010000005.1 GCA_013214945.1 Gammaproteobacteria bacterium | reverse complement strand
CTCGCTGAAAGTACTTTACAACCCGAAGGCCTTCTTCATACACGCGGCATGGCTGCATCAGACTTTCGTCCATTGTGCAATATTCCCCACTGCTGCCTCCCGTAGGAGTCTGGACCGTGTCTCAGTTCCAGTGTGGCTGATCATCCTCTCAAACCAGCTAGGGATCGTTGCCTTGGTGAGCCTTTACCTCACCAACTAGCTAATCCCACTTGGGCACATCCAATCGCGAAAGGCTCCGAAGAGTCCCCTTCTTTCCCCCTCAGGGCGTATGCGGTATTAGCTATCGTTTCCAATAGTTGTCCCCCACGACTGGGCAGTTTCCCAAGCATTACTCACCCGTCCGCCGCTCGTCAGCAGAGTAGCAAGCTACTCTCTGTTACCGCTCGACTTGCATGTGTTAGGCCTGCCGCCAGCGTTCAATCTGAGCCATGATCAAACTCTTCAATTAAATTTGATTTTTACGTTCGTTAGAACGACTCAATGAATACTAGCTTAACCTCTACTCTTAATTCGAAAATCAATCGTAGTGTTACGCTTTTCATAACTTGAACTATTTCTAGTTCTAGTGTGAACATATTCAATAAGTATTTTTCGATACTTACGTCAAATGCCCACACAGTTTATTTGAATACTAATTGTTAAAGAACGTTTTAACTCAAACACCTTGTGGTGCGAGTAGCGCTTCAAACCCTGTGGTTCGTTGCGTTGGGATGCGTATAATACGACATCCAATTTCGAAGTCAACAACTAAATTTATTCATTTCAAAAGAAAGTCACAAATCGTTATTTCATTCTCTAAGCCGCTTGGTAACTCGCTTGTTAGCTTGTTGCCCCGTCTCAGTGGTTGCGCATTATAGGGAGTTATGAGCTGCATGCAACCCCTTTTTAAACAATAACAACCGACCGTTCAAAAAACCAACCAACAGGGTGTATTTCAAACAGAAAAACGAAAAAACCAGCTAATTAAGCTGGTTTTTCGTCGTTCAGTAATACCTGACGTTATATTTCATTAAAAAAGCGACTTGTTTCCTCTAAATGAATTCCCTCACCATTACTTAGTTTCGCGTCGATAACAAACTGGATGTCACTGACATTGCGCTTTAATAAATAAGGATCTACCGCAATACTAATAGGTAAGGTATAAATCTCGCCGGCATGTACGGTTATTGTCTGTGGCCCTTGCCATAGGTATTCTTCCAGCCCAGTTAAACTTAGGTTGTATGTTAGCGATTGCTCAGTTTTATTTAACAGCTTTAAGGTATATACATTTTCAACCAAACCATCGGCACTAATACGGTATAGCTGCCCACGATCTCGTATTATATCCAGCTTAGCGGGATCTATAGTAAATAAGGCATAAGTAAATGCAATGCACATAATAACGAGCGCCACTGCATAGCCTATTAGCTTAGGCCTAACAATATGAGTCTTGGTTCCTTCTAGTTGCTGCTCGGTCGTGTAACTTATCAGTTTTTTCTCATAACCCATTTTGGTCATCACATCATCACATGCATCAACACAGGCACCACAGTTTATGCATTCATATTGTAAACCGTCACGGATATCAATACCGGTTGGGCACACCTGAACACAAAGGTTGCAATCAATACAGTCTCCTAAACCAAGTTGCTTGGGATCTTTTTTACGTGGACGCGGCCCTCTTGATTCCCCTCTTGTCGCATCGTATGCCACAGTAAAGGTATCTTTATCGAACATAGCCGATTGAAATCGGGCATAAGGGCACATATGCAAGCACATAATCTCTCGCATCCACCCTGCATTACCATAGGTACAAAATGCAAAGAAACAAACCCAAAAACTTATTACCCCGCCAGCCTGAAATGTTAAGAAGCTAACAAAGACCTCTTGGGCAGGCACAAAGAATGCAAGGAAGGTTAACGCGGTTATAAATGAAAGTACCAACCATACCCCGTGCTTAAGCGATTTCTTCCACAGTTTTTCCAGCGTCCAGGATTGTTGATCTAACTTTTTACGTTTATTAGCTGAGCCTTCAATTTTTTCCTCAAACCAGATAAAGATAAATGTCCAAATTGTTTGGGGGCACGTAAAGCCACACCATACCCTGCCAATAAATGTAGTAATCAAAAATAACGCGAAAGCCGCTATCATCAAAAGTACCGCCAATAACACTAAGTCTTGCGGCCAAATGATTAAACCAAATATTTGAAATTTCTGTTCCGCCAAATCAAACAACACTGCTTGGCGACCGTTATATTGAAGCCATGGCAGCATGAAGAAACCCAACATTAAGATCCAGTTTAGGCGCTGACGGATGGTAGAAAAAAAACCTTTAACGGCTCTGACATAGATTTTTGTACCAACCTGTTTAGGCTGTGCTGGCTTTTTATTACGCTGAGGGCTGATCTTATCTGGTTCAACAATTTTAACGTCGATTCTGTCATTCATCGAAACTATCCTAAATTATCATTATCAATTAACTGAAATTACTCACGTGGCAATTATGGTCTAAAACTAGCGGGATTAATTGATTTGAATTATCTAACTAACAAAATTATGCCACAGTGCAGCATATAAGGCAGGAATATTAGGGGAAACGAATAAAAAAACACGCCACAAAACTGAAGTGATTATCATTGTTATTTAGAAGAGTAAGGTTGAGCGAATTTATTAAATGATTACCTATAATAAGCACCAAGTTCACTAGTAATGTCTAATAATAAAGAAGGCAGAATATAACGGGGGGGTAGTGGCAAGCTCGCTTAGTTCAGCGCCTCGATTTAGCCGATAAAATTAACACCGACGTAAAGGCCTAAATATTTCAACCAGAGCAAGCCAATCCTGATGGCTTACTCTGGTTGAAGTTAGCTTATTCTACGGTAACAGATTTAGCTAAGTTTCTTGGCTGATCGACATCAGTACCTTTGATTATAGCGACATAGTACGAGAGTAATTGTAATGGAATGGTATACAAAATTGGCGCCACGATTTCATCGACTGCTGGTACATCAATCACCCGCATCGTTTCATCACCAGCAAACTGGCTTGCACTGTCGGCAAAGACATAAAGAATGCCACCGCGAGCACGAACTTCTTCAACATTTGATTGCAGCTTCTCGAGTAACTCATTGTTCGGCGCAACGACAATAATCGGCATGTCAGCATCGATCAAGGCTAATGGACCGTGCTTTAACTCGCCGGCTGCATAAGCTTCGGCATGAATATATGAAATCTCTTTGAGCTTAAGCGCGCCTTCCATCGCTATTGGGTATTGATCGCCACGACCAAGAAATAACGAATGCTGCTTATCAGCAAACTCTGGCGCTAATGCTTCAATTGAGCCGCTTAACGATAAGCTTTCTTCAAGCTTAGCTGGCAATGAGTTAAGGGCTGCAACAATAGCCTGCTGTTTTTCACTGCTCATTCCACGCTTTTGGCCAATAGCTAACACCATCATTAGCAATCCAACTAGCTGAGTGGTAAATGCTTTCGTTGAAGCTACGCCTATTTCAGTACCCGCTTTAGTCATAAAGGCTAAATCAGATTCACGTACTAATGATGATCCGTCAACATTACACAAGACCAGCGAAGACATATAACCTAGCTCTTGTGCTAAGCGTAATGCTGCCAGTGTATCGGCGGTTTCACCCGACTGAGAAATAGTCACTAACAAGCTATTAGTGTGGACAAATGAACGGCGGTATCTAAATTCAGAGGCTATTTCGACATTACACGAAATACCCGCAAGATCTTCCAACCAATAGCGAGCAACCATTGCCGCATGGTAACTGGTGCCACAGGCAATAATTTGAACATGTTCAACGTCATCAAACACTTTTGAAGATCCGGCACCAAAAGTATCTTCAACCACGACACCATCGACCAGACGACCCGCCAAAGTATTTCGGACACTTTGTGGCTGCTCATAAATTTCTTTAAGCATGTAATGGCGATATTCGCCTTTACCATCGGACTCAACAGAAATGTCTGTCACTTTAGCTACACGCTCAACCGCATTGCCATCGCTGTCTAAAACATTAATTTCAAAACGAGTGATTTCAGCAACATCGCCTTCTTCTAGATACATGAAGTTATGTGTTACTGGCAACAAGGCGCGTAGGTCTGAAGCAATAAAGTTTTCACCAATGCCTAAGCCAATCACTAACGGACTGCCAGATCGCGCAACGACCAAGCGCTCAGGATCATTACAATCCATAATAACCGTACCGTAAGCACCACGGACCATCTTAGTGGTCAGCTGTACCGCGGCTAACAAACTGTCAGCGGTTTTGTTATTTTCAGCAATTAAGTGAGCCAACACCTCAGTGTCGGTATCAGATGTAAAGACATAACCTTTGGCTTTTAGCTCGGTACGTAATTCATGATGATTTTCAATTATGCCGTTATGCACAATGATTAAATCATTACCGGAAGCATGCGGGTGAGCATTTGCTTCGGTAACCCCACCATGAGTGGCCCAACGAGTATGCGCAATGCCGGTACCGCCACTAACATTATGCCCTTTTACTTTATCAACTAAACTTTGTACCTTACCAACGCTGCGAACACGCTCAAACTGGTTAGGCCCAGATAATACTGCTAATCCAGCTGAGTCGTAGCCGCGATATTCTAATCTTTGTAAGCCTTGTAACAGAATTTCACTAACATCACGTTGCGCCACAGCGCCAACAATTCCACACATATTTAATGTTCCTTATTATTTTTTCTTCTGGGGACGAACCCAATTTTTTATATGACGTTGTTTAACGCGTGTTATCACCAGCTCATTATCAGCCACTTCGCTAGTAATCGTCGCGCCAGCGCCGATAGTAGCACCAGCACCTATTTTGACTGGGGCAACCAGCTGGGTATCAGAACCAATAAAGGCATTATCACCGATTTCAGTCAGGTGTTTATTAGCGCCATCATAATTACACGTAATAGTACCAGCACCTATATTTACGTTAACACCGATAATTGAATCGCCGAGATAAGCTAAATGCCCTGCTTTTGAGCCCTTACCAAGTTTGACCTTTTTCATCTCAACAAAATTGCCAACATGCGAATCATCACTCATTTGAGTACCTGGGCGCAACCGAGCAAACGGCCCGACAGAACAGCCGCTACCAATAATTGAATCTTCAATAATTGAGTTTGGTTTTATTTCAGAGTTAGCCGCAACGGTACAATTTTTAAGAATACAATTAGCGCCAATCACGACATTATCACCCAGAGTAACTTTACCTTGGGCAATAAAGTTAACATCTATCTCAACGTCTTGACCAATAATGATTTCACCACGAATATCGATTCTGGCCGGATCACGCAATGTTGCACCGGCAATCATTAATGCTTGCGCTTGCTGCAATTGATAAGCCCGTTCGAGCTGAGCTAATTGCATTTTATTGTTAACGCCCTCTACTTCAACGGTTGAAGCGGGATGAGCTGCAATAATCTGCTTACCCTGTTGATGAGCCATCGCAATAATATCTGTCAGATAATATTCTTGCTGCGCATTATCATTGCCTAAATTAGCCAGCCAATGTTTCAAATCAACAGCGTCTGCGACCAAAATACCCGTATTAACTTCGCTAATACTTAACTGCTGTGGTGTAGCATCTTTTTGCTCGACAATGCCAACGATCTCGCCGTCGGTACGTACAATGCGACCGTAACCGGTAGGATCAGGCAATGCAACAGTCAGTAAACCGATACCACCTAGTGGTTGAACAGCGATTAAACGCTGTAGCGTCTCAGTACTAATTAAAGGGACATCACCATACAAAATTAGCACTTTACCGCTGTCAGGTAACATTGGCATCGCTTGGGCAACTGCGTGACCGGTACCTAATTGCTCTGCTTGCAAAACCCAGCTGACATCACGATGTGCTAGCGTTTGCTGAATAAGATCACCGCCATGGCCATAAACTAATTGCGTACTAGCGACGTCCAAGCCAGCGGTTGCGTCAATAACATGCTCAACCATAGGTTTTTCGGCAATATGGTGCAGAACCTTTGGCAAAGATGAACGCATTCGAGTGCCCTTACCAGCGGCCAAAATAACAAGATGTAATTCCATAGATATGTCGTTAATTTTTTTGAGGAAACTATATTGTAGTCAATATCCGCAACGGAGTCGAGTTAGGGTGACAGTAGAGCAATAATATCCTTAATAAAGAGATGCGATCATCAGGGTTGTGACTTAACAACGCAAATTTGACCATTTGAACTTTGCTTAAGTTGCTCAACAAACGACTCGGCTTGGCGGATATCTATCTCAATGTGATAATCAATTGTCGCTTGATAATTTGCCTGAATAAGTCCGGCTTTATATTTCGTAATTAGCTGCTCAACCAGATTGCTCCACGCATAATCACAACTAAATGATAACTCGGTTAATACCGCTTTCTCCACGGTAACCGCCTGGGCTAATACAGCACTCACGGCTCCGGCATACGCCCGCGCCATGCCACCAGTTCCTAGCTTTGTACCGCCAAAGTAGCGACTAACAACCACGGTGATCTCGCCAATGCCACTGCCTTGCAATACATTTAACATGGGCCGCCCAGCACAGCCCGATGGCTCACCATCATCAGAATAACCAATATCAACAGTATTTTCAGGACGACTAGCCACATAAGCCCAGCAATTGTGGCTGGCGTCGGGATGAAGCCGCTTAATTTTATTGATAAAAGCTTTAGCTTGCACAGCACCTTGAGTCGGTGAAATATAAGCCAAGAATTTACTGCGTTTAACTTCTGTTTGCACCATTAACGGACTAGATAATGCTTGGTAAGGAGTTTGTTTCAAAGTACTACTCAATGCCAGCATCGCGGGTCATATTTTCGATATGGCCCTGATGAACAATAATGTTATCTTCAATGCGAATGCCACCAAACTTCTTAAATTGTTCGATTTTATCCCAATTAATATAACCAGAATTATCGGATAATTTTAATTCATCTAACAGACTGTCGATAAAATATAGCCCAGGCTCAATCGTCAGAACATGACGCGCAGCAATCACACGGGTACAACGTAAAAACGGATGCTCAGCTGGCGCCGCAAGATGTGTTCCGCGCTCGTCGGCCATAAATCCGCCAACATCATGCACTTGCAGTCCTAAAAAATGACCAAGACCGTGGGGAAAAAAAATGCTGGTGATCTGTTTTGCCACAATATCAGCGGCTGGCAATCGAACAAAATCAAACTGCTCAAGTAACTCAGCAATTAAAGTATGCATCGCAACGTGTAAATCAACATAGCTAACCCCTGGTTTTATCCGCTCAATGATCGCTAGTTCTTTTTTATTTAGCGCTTCAATTAATTGAGCAAACTCATCATCAACAAAGGAATATGAACGTGTAATGTCAGAAGCGTAACCATTAAAGTTTGCACCAGCATCAATTAAAAATGAATTAAATGTTACTGGAGCCTCTTGCTCTAATACGGTGTAATGCAAAATTGCCCCATGATTATTTAACGCAATAATATTACCGTAGGGTACTTCATTTTCGGTCTGTCTCGTCGCTTTCAGGTAAGCGATTTGAATATCATACTCAGACTGCTGCGCAAGAAAAGCAGCTTTAGCAGCCTGGTGCCCAAGCGCTGCTATTTTATTTGCTTGGCGCAAACAATGCATTTCATAATCAGTTTTATACGCACGGTGATAATGGCAATAGGAGATCAGTTCTTCGGGGTTTAACAACCCAATATTTAATATCTCAGCGACTTCTATATGCTCCCCAATATAAGCCGCTCGCCCAAGATCATGCGGTAAATAATCGGCGATTTGATCGGGTTTTTTTAGATAGACAATATCAAATTGCTCAGTCCAAAAGTCATTCGGTTCATCGGGCACCTTATGCCAAAAATCAACCGGACGATAAAAAACCACGGTCGGTTTGTTCAGACCATCAATAATCAACCAACAATGAGGATTATTGATAACAGGTAACCATGCTTTAAAGTGCGGGTTGACTTTAAACGGGTAATCCATGTCATCTAAAAATTGTCTGCGTGGTTGCCCAGAGTGAATAATCAAAGTTTTAATATTCTCACGCGCCATAATTGTTTTCGCACGTGCATTGAGTTCACTAATATGTTGGGCAAAAAGTGTATTTAACTGTTCCATGACCACTCCGGATAAATTTAATATTTTTATCATACCGTATGCTACTCAATAATAATAAATTGATTGATAATTTACCCATAATACGCTGCCAAGCTTAGTAATAATAAAAAACAACTCTCTGTTTCTTCAGCTTAAAACAAAAATCAACTTTAGAGTTAATGCTCTAAACCAATGAAATTATAGTGATTATTAGCACGGCCAAGCCAAACAACCCCCAAGTTCAAACATTTGTTTAAATTAACAGTTGAAATTTCACCCAACACAAGAGAAACTTGGTTGTTGCTATAAAATAATTATATTCAAAATTGGGCCAATATTGGTCTGTAACATTGTATGTCGACTGACGTTATCGACGAGGGAAAATAATAATGATTTATGAATCAAGCACCCTCTCTGTAAGCTACATTAAAGATGGTATTGCAGAGTTAAAATTTGACGCAAAAGATGGTTCGGTCAACAAATTTGACCAACAGACTCTTCAATCGTTTCAATCAGCAGTTGAGGTTCTTCAAGGTCTAACCGATCTTAAAGGTGTGGTAATGACCAGTGGTAAGTCAGCATTTATTGTTGGCGCAGACATCACCGAGTTCACCACCCACTTTGACGCGCCCCAAGAGCAACTAAGCGAATGGTTAGCTTCTGTCAATAAAACATTTAACGGCTTTGAAGATCTAAACTGCCCAACCATTGCTGCCATTAATGGCTTTGCACTAGGTGGCGGTTGTGAAGCGGTGTTACTAGCAGATTACCGTATTGCCGATACCACTGCAGTACTTGGTTTACCAGAAACCAAACTAGGTATTATGCCTGGTTGGGGTGGGACAGTACGTTTACCTCGTCTTATCGGTTGTGATAACGCATTAATGTGGATCACTGGCGCAACGAATAATAAAGCAGACAAAGCACTTAAAGTCGGTGCGGTTGATGCCGTAGTGGCTCCTGAAAAGTTACGCGATTGTGCCATTGCAATGTTAGAAGATGCGATTGCTGGTAAGTTCGATTGGCTAGCGCGTCGTGCTGAAAAGCAAGCACCATTAACACTATCGCCAATTGAAAATATGATGTCATTCTCCACCGCTAAAGGCATGGTTGCATCGAAAGCCGGTAAACATTACCCAGCACCGATGACCGCACTTAAGTGTATAGAGAAGAGCGCGAGCATGACGCGTGACAAAGCTTTACTAGTCGAAACTAAAGGTTTTGTTAAACTAGCTAAAACTGATGTTGCTCGCTCATTGGTTGGTATTTTCTTAAATGATCAACTGATTAAAGCCAACTCTAAGAAAGCAGCTAAAACAGCATTAAAAGTTGAAACTGCCGCTGTACTTGGTGCTGGTATCATGGGTGGCGGTATCGCTTACCAATCAGCGAGCAAAGGCACGCCGATTGTGATGAAAGACATTAACCAAGCAGCACTAGATCTTGGTCTAAATGAAGCGTCTGGCATTCTAAACAAACAACTTAAGCGCAAGCGTATTGACGGCGCTAAGTTAGCTAAGACCCTTAACAGCATCACCGCAACGCTAAATTACGAGTCGGTTAAAGATGTTGATATCGTCGTTGAAGCTGTGGTTGAAAACCCTAAAGTTAAAGGCATGGTATTAGCTGAAGTTGAAGGTTATGTTAGCGACGACGCGATCGTCACTTCAAATACTTCAACTATCTCAATCAATGAACTGGCTAAGAATCTTAAACGCCCTGAAAAATTCTGTGGCATGCACTTCTTTAACCCTGTACATAAGATGCCTTTAGTTGAAATCATTCGTGGTGAAAACACCTCTGATGAAACTATCGCGACGGTAGTGGCTTACGCGGCTAAAATGGGTAAATCACCAATCGTTGTTAATGATTGTCCTGGTTTCTTCATTAACCGCGTTCTATTCCCATACTTTGGCGGTTTCGCTAAGTTAATCAGCGATGGCGCAGATTTCGTCAAGGTTGATAAAGTGATGGAAAAAGAATTTGGCTGGCCAATGGGTCCTGCGTTCCTACTTGATGTTGTTGGTATGGATACAGCTCACCACGCTCAAGATGTAATGGCTAAAGGTTTCCCTGACCGCATGGCAAAAGATAGCAAAGATTCTATCGATGCTATGTATGAAGCTGGTCGATATGGTCAAAAGAACGACAAAGGTTTCTACAATCACTCTTTAGATAAACGTGGTCGCGCTAAGAAAGATCCAGCACCAGAAGCTTACGAGCTACTAAAAGCTGTTAGCGCTGAAACAACTCAATTCAGCAGCGACGAAATCATCGCTCGTACCATGATCCCAATGGTTATCGAAACAGTTCGCTGTTTAGAAGAAGGCATTATCGCGACCCCTGGCGAAGCTGATATCGGCTTAGTATTTGGTCTTGGTTTCCCTCCTTTCCGTGGTGGCATATTCCAGTATATCGATACTATGGGTGTTGCAACCTTTGTTGAACTAGCAGATAGCTATGCTCACCTTGGTGCAATGTATAAAGTGACTGACGGCATGCGTGAAAAAGCTGCTGCTGGCGCAACCTACTACAACGCTTAACGGCAATTGGAGATTAATATTATGAAAGAAGTTGTCGTAATCGATTGTATTCGTACCCCAATGGGTCGCTCTAAAAATGGTGTGTTCCGTAATGTTCGTGCCGAAGAATTATCAGCTCACTTGATGAAAGGTTTGATGGATCGTAACCCTAAGGTTGATCCCGAAGAAATCGAAGATGTAATTTGGGGTTGTGTGCAACAAACTCTAGAGCAAGGTTTTAACATTGCTCGTAATGCTTCACTACTTGCAGGCCTACCAAAAAGCATTGGCGGTTCAACCGTAAACCGTCTTTGTGGTTCATCAATGCAAGCACTGCATGATGCGACTCGCGCGATTCAAGTTGGAGATGGCGACATCTTCATCGTTGGTGGTGTTGAACACATGGGTCACGTACCGATGAACCACGGGGTTGATTTCCACCCTGGTATGGCTAAGAAAATTGCATCTGCTGCTGGCATGATGGGTTTAACCGCTGAAATGCTTGGTCGGATGCACGGCATTACTCGCGAGCAACAAGACGAGTTTGGTGCCCGTTCACACCGTTTAGCACACCTAGCAACGGTTGAAGGTCGTTTCAAGTCAGAAATTCTTCCAATCATGGGACACGATGCTGACGGTCGCCTAGTCTTAGTTGAAGATGATGAAGTTATTCGCCCAGAAACAACGGCTGAAGGCTTAAGCAAGCTACGCCCTGCTTTTGACCCAGCTAACGGTACAGTAACTGCCGGTACTTCATCAGCGCTGTCTGATGGTGCCTCTGCAATGCTGATCATGTCGGCTGAAAAAGCAGCTGAGTTAGGCCTTAAACCTCGCGCTAAAGTTCGCTCAATGGCTGTCGCTGGTTGTGATCCATCACTGATGGGTTACGGTCCAGTTCCTGCTAGTAAGAAAGCATTAAAGCGTGCTGGTATCACGATAGAAGATATCGACATCGTTGAACTAAATGAAGCATTTGCTGCACAGTCTCTGCCTTGTGCTAAAGATCTTGGATTAATGAAAGGCTTTGATGAGCGCGTTAACCTTAACGGTGGCGCAATCGCCCTAGGACATCCGCTGGGTTGTTCTGGTACGCGTATCTCAACCTCTCTAATCAATATCATGGAAGCTAAAGATGCAAAATTAGGTCTTGCTACTATGTGTATCGGTTTAGGTCAAGGTATTGCGACAGTATTTGAACGTATTAAATAACTAGCTCGATCAAGAATAAAAAGGCTGCATAATTTATCTTATGCAGCCTTTTTTTGTTCTAGCGCAACTTTTTAATAGCACGATGTTGATTATTTAATGAGAGCCGTTAGAATTAATTTTATTTAAAATTGAGATAAACAATGGCCAATGTTGAACATAGTTTAGATGCCATCGGATTACGCTGTCCAGAGCCTGTCATGATGCTAAGAAAAACTATCCGTAAACTGAACAGTGGAGAAACTCTAGTAGTCACCGCTGATGACCCTTCAACCACAAGAGATATTCCAAGCTTCTGTCGTTTTATGGATCATGAGTTAATCAATTCCCAAGTTAACTCTCTGCCTTATACCTATGTGATAAAAAAAGGGTAATATTATTACCCTTTTTTTATCACATAAACCCACTCAACAACTTAGATTTCAGATTAAAGTCATTTATATTTTCAGCTTATAGCCAACACCTTTAACCGTTAGAATCCAATGCGGGTTATCAGGGTCATGCTCTACTTTTTTTCTCAACAGATGCATATATTGATATAAGTCAGACTTGGTTGCACGATGAGTCTCAGGCCACAGATGTTTAATGATGCAGTCTGTCGTACAAACACGCTCAAAAGAGTCAGCCAGTAAACTAAAAAGTTTAAACTCTTTAGTTGTTAACTCTAAATCGGTACCGTTATATGTAACTACTTGGCAATTACGGTCAATCTTAAAGGGCCCAATTTCACAACAATTATTATCGAGCTCTTCGAGGTTAATTTCTAAACCTCCTCTACGCTCCCTAGCTCGACGACGTGCATTATTTCGTCGCTCATTATTGCCTTGAATACAAACCTTATTTAAATAGTCACCTAACAACTCATTTGTCGGTTCACACAAACAACAATCAATCCAAGCGTGATTTTTTAACATCTCAATTGCGCTAGCAAGGTGTATCACACAAACCGGAATATGATACTGGTGATTAATACTTTGCAGTAGGTCTAAACAGACCTCAATAAGTGACTCGCTCATTTTACGAGTGTCGATTAAAATATTGTTATATACATGATCTGTTGCCTTATTTTGGAGGAAATTAGCACAAGAAATATTATCTAAATAATAGTCTCGGCTCACACAGCATCCGGTTAATAACCCGACAATAAATTTATCATCAGATATCAGTAAGATACCGTTATTTTGCACACGGTGAATCATTCTCAAAATCCTTATAGCCCGCTAGTTATTTAGTCCTTTGTGTCTACGGCTTATCTCTACAATCAAAACTTTTCTCTAAGGTATAAAAAGTCTTTATTTTTAGAGCCTTAATTAAAAAAACATACACGCCACTTGGTTTGCATAAAACAAGCCACACACATAAAAACAATAAAAATCAACATGTAAAAAACAGCCATTAAATTAAAATTAATGAAGTGTAAAAAATATCGACACTAAAATTACGATTTTTTTAAGGATCTTTTGACCTGCTTTTTATGGAATTTTAAGTTGATGAGAATGAGAATATCAACCAAGCGCTAACTTACCACGCTTACATTAAGCACATTGCCATTACCATTGCTTGTTGTTAGTTGTTTGGGAATGAAATGGTGAAAAAATTAATTTACGGAGCATAATATGCAAAATTTTAATAAAACTTTACTCGCAGCAAGTATGGCTATTCTATTAGGGGCTACCACTTCAGCACTGGCAAACCCTACAAATACCGCCACCGAGGTTACTGACTCACAAACAGCAACAGCCAGCTCTGACACTTCTGGCGACGGTTCATCATCAGCTAACGAGAACTCACAAGCCACGACCGATAATTCTGATAATACCAATAACTCAGACAACAGTACGTTAGACGACGCAAGCTTTTCTGATGTTGCTAATGATGATTCTGATAATTCAGATAACTCTGATAACAGCACGTTAGACGACGCAAGCTTTACTGATATTGCTAATGATGATTCGGACAATTCTGATAACTCAAACAATTCTGATAACTCTGATGCCTCAAATAACTCGGATAACAGCATGTTAGATGACGCCAGTTTTACTGATATTGCTAATGATGATTCTGATAATTCAGATAACTCTAACAATTCAGATAATTCAGATAACTCTAACAACTCTGATAACAGCACATTAGACGATGCATCATTCACCGACATCGGTAATAACGATTCAGATAATTCTGATAACTCTAATAATTCAGACAACTCTGATAACTCTAATAGCTCTGATAACAGCACATTAGACGATGCATCATTCACTGATATTGGTAATAACGACTCAGATAATTCTGATAACTCTAATAATTCAGACAACTCAGATAACTCTGACAACTCTAATAATTCAGACAACTCAGATAATTCAGTAACTAGTTCAGCAAGTGCAACGGGCGCTGCAGCTAATAATGGCAGCCTTGCTTTTTCATTAACGGACAGCTCTGATAACTCAGACAATTCAAACAATTCAGACAACTCTGACAATTCTGATAACTCAAACAACTCAGATAACTCAACTCACTCTGATAGCTCTGATAACTCTGATAATGACAGCAGCCAAGCAACAGCAACCGGCGCTGCAGCTAACAACGGCAGCAGTGCATTCTCTGCAATTGATAGCGGTAACGATAGCTCTGATAACTCTGATAATTCTGATAACTCTGATAATGACAGCAGTCAAGCAACAGCAACAGGTGCAGCTGCTAACAACGGCAGCAGTGCATTCTCTGCAATTGATAGCGGTAACGATAATTCTGATAATTCTGATAACTCAGACAGCTCTGATAATAGCTCAGCAATTGCTACTGAAGCAGCGGCTAACAATGGCAGCTCAGCAAACTCTAATAGCTACAACGATAACTCTGATAACAGTATGGCTACTGCCAATGCGACAGGTTCCGCAGCAGCTAACAATGGCAGCACCGCAACTGTCGATAACAGCGATAACAGCGACAACAGCGATAACAGCGACAACAGCCAGGCTTGGAGTGAGGGCTGGGGAACTGCAGCAGCTAACAATGGCGGTACGGCAACTAATGAGATTACTTACAGCATGAACTCATCAAGCTTGGATGGCACGGTGACTGGTAATACTCTTACTTATAACGTAACAGAGTCTGAAGGTACGGTTACAAGTAATAACATTAGCGATTCGTTCAATGGTACTGCTGGTATTAATCAAAATGTCCAAAATCTTGGTCATGGTTCATTAACTCAGCAACAGATATCATTCCAGGGCAACGTAAATGTTAATCCTGCTAGTAGCCAATAAGCTAGAACAACCAGCTTAGAGTAAGCACTAATGTTGCTGGTAGTTATATGCTACCAGCAACTTTTACCAAGACAGATGAAAGGAGGGAGCTATGAGGTCACTGCAATTAACATACATTCATATGCCACTTACCTTACTGATGCTAATGATCCATCCCGTTGTTAGTGCATCGGAGTCAGACCCATTGGAGTTCATGCAACAAAACGCTGTTCAACTAGAAGACTTAGCCGAGGAAAGTGGCCTAGGTGGTGGCATAGATATATTAGCTAATAGTAATGCTAGTTTAGATGCTGAATTAACCAATAATCAAGTGACCAACAGCGTTACGGGTCTAAATATCATTGACCACAGTTCATTTACTGGGGCTAGTGGGGTATTTTCAATTATCCAAAACACCGGTAATAATGTAATTATCCAAGACTCGACCATAATAACGATTACGATTAGCACAGATTAATACGGACATAATAAGGTGAATTGTGAAAATTAAACTTTTGATATTGACAGCTTGTGCATTGCTAAGTCAGCCAAGCATTGCTGGAATGGTTAGTCTTAATACTATCGCCAGTGGTGGGAATTTTTCAATCGCGGTATCAAGTATCGCTGAGCAGCGCTTTAAAACAGTTTATAAACAGCAATTCGATTTTAGTTGTGGCTCTGCAGCTCTAGCTAGTTTACTTAGTTTTCATTATGACGATACGGTCAGTGAATATAGTGTATTTAGTGAGATGTATGAACACGGAGATCAACTAAAAATCCAAAGTAAGGGTTTTTCATTATTAGATATGCAACGCTACTTATCACAACGGGGTTACAAATCTAATGGCTTTCATATAACACTGAAGCAACTTGAAAAAGCTCAGGTTCCGGCGATCACAATCATTAACAATAATGGTTATCTTCACTTTGTAATAATAAAGTCTAGTAATAACCATGAAGTTTTGATTGGTGATCCAGCCGCTGGGGTTAAGGTAATAGCGCTCAATGAATTTAAGGAAATGTGGGGAAA
Organism: Gammaproteobacteria bacterium; assembly: GCA_013214945.1. Classification (NCBI taxonomy): domain Bacteria; kingdom Pseudomonadati; phylum Pseudomonadota; class Gammaproteobacteria; species Gammaproteobacteria bacterium. The sequence goes on along the minus strand of JABSRT010000005.1, from coordinate 236,914 downwards.
TAGAATTATTTTTGTCATTCAAGACAAAAAAGAAATTGCGTCCAACCATTATCGAGACAAATCAGACTGGGCACTAAGAGTAAAGGCACCATTAGCCGAAGCCGTCGACAGATCTAGTCTAGGATTATTTAATATGCTGCAACCACCTAGGATCGATTTTTAAACAATAAGGAAACTGGGAGTTATGAGCAATTTCATCTCAAACATTGTCAGATTTAAAACTATCGGTATAACAATTTTATTATCGTTTGTTATATCATTTTACAGTCAAGCTGAAGCAATCAACTCTACAACTCTCTACCAGAAAAATTACAGTAGTGAAAGGTACAGCTGGCTAGCGGTCAGTTCAGCAGAGCTTGATGCTAGTCGTGGCGGTTTCATTTTACCCAATGGCATTATCGTAGATATTAGCATTAACAAGTATATTCTTACCAATGGTACTGAAACATACAGTTACAATTATCAATCTCCTGTCAATCAGTTACTCGTTCAAGGTGGTCAATTAAACCTATCTTCTAAACTGACCAATTCTCCGCTGACATCGATAATTCAAAACAGTCTTGATAATCAAATTATCAGTGCTATTAACACCATCAATATCGACATCAGAAATCTAAATAGTGTTAACCATAATATAAGCAGTAGTGACTATTTTAGTCTGTATGTCTTGCCTAACTTGCACAACTAAATTTCACATATATCCCATTTACAGCTACAAACCGTTAACCAATCTGCTACCACAAAACTTTCAATATATTTTCCCATCAAAGAACACTCTTTACTGTGCGTTGTCGATTCGTAATTGGTATCCATCAGTATGCTTTACAACGTGCTCTACGCGTTAAATACCACCCTAGCAAATTCTAACTATGATGTTTTTATGAACTGCTCCATAATAAATAAAGCAAACCGAAGGTAATTAATGCCCAATTAACTTTATCGTACATATGATCATAAAAAAACGCATGCATAGCGGCACGCGTTTCATCTATTGCTAATCAACTACAGCACTTACATTAAAATTTCATTGGAAATCTCAGTGTTAACCTAACATCTGGCGCATCATCTGTTGTGCCTATTCCTACCGATAAATTGACATTAGTTTTAGGCGAATAACGGAAAGAATAACCAACAATAAACTGACCAATATCAAGGTCACTACCATCGACTGTTTGACCATCTATTTCAGATTTGAATACGTGCTTTTGTGAATAGCTTAAACTTAATGATGTTCTCTGATTTAATGATAGTCCCAAACCAAAGCTAAAACCCATGCTATCACCGGAGTCTATTTTTCCACTGTCTTCATCAGTTGCCATGGTGTAGCCATAATTTATATTGCCAAACAGTACGCCAGGAGCTGTTGAGTATATTGCACTAATACTCGGTGAGATGCTGACATAACCTGAACCCGTCGGCAATTCAGTAGGAAACTTAGAACCAGCCACGGAGGTAACATAGTCAACATCATATGGGCTAATGCCGGTTGGGATAGTTGCCGCAAGATTTGCAACATAAATCACACCACCACCTTGACCAGAATTTATTTGAAAACGGGTTGATAACTCTAAGTCTCCGATCCCTTTACCACTGGCATTAAATATTTCATCTTGACTACTATCAATGCTGACAGGTCGCGAACGTTGAGTGTCATTACGCGCAATATACGGTAGTTTCATTTCAACTTCCCAACGATCTGAAATGCCATACCTTGCAGCAAGACTGCTAACAAAACTATGGCGGTGCACCTCTCTTAAATCAATAATCCCGACAACCAAGGACGGAATAAAAGTATAACCATCGAGAAATACTCTATTATTATCGGTATATGAATAGCCAAATGAAGGCTCTAAAATAAAGCTGCCGGCGGCGGTAAGTACTCCACCTACTTTATTATTTACAGTTGATAGATCTGGCACATTTTCTGATGGCGATTTTTTTGCCGGCGCTTTGCCAACGGGTTTAATCTTGGAGGTTTTACTTTGAGCTTTTTTACTTTGAGTATTTTTCGGTTTTACTTTTGCTTTTGATTTACTGATTGTTCTGGTATTACTTAAAGCATCAAGTTGACTTTTCAGTTGCTCAATCGCTTTTCCTTGCGTTTCAATTAACTGTCTTTGGCGCTGTAATTCTAGCCCTTGCGCTTGCGCTTTGTTTTCATTAACGCTTACTTGCTTTTTTAAAGTTACGGGTTGCGCTGAAAAGCTATTAGCAGAGATAGTAGCAGTAAGTATTGCGACAAGAACTGGAGATAATTTATAGCGCAGGCAAGGAAGCATCCTATCTTTGGCTTTTATATTTCGCATTATTTATGCTTTTCCTTTTAGTTAATAACATCACGACTTGCAATCGAGTTGGTAAATTAAAAGTATTGCTAAACTCTATGGACTAATAAAAGCACCGCCATCCTTAGCAAACTTTCCTCTAATATATCCCTATATTATAGTTCAGATTACAGTAATAACCTCTGAGAAGTAAGCCAATTTGACTTAAATCTAATAAAGAAATTCAATAATAATAATGCGATATAAAAATATAACTAAGTAATAATTGTTGAATGTTCCACGTGGAACATCAAGAATTAATTAGCGTGATACCAAGCTTTGTTTGACAAAATAGGCCAATGCAAAGTTCGAAATGACTAGGTGGGCATTTGAACAAAAAATGGATAGCTGATACTAAATATCAGATTTATGACGTTAGACTTGTTCTCTGCGAGTATATCGCAATGTTGGTAAATTACGCTACTCTCAAACCTATGGACAATGCTATAATTAACGTCTTTTTTTTAATCACCGGCTAGAGTTGTTACTGATATTATGCCTAATTACGACACAAAGACATTCCAAGGACTAATCCTTGCGCTGCAAGACTATTGGTCAAGACAGGGCTGCGTTATTGTTCAGCCTTTAGATATGGAGGTTGGTGCAGGCACCTTCCATCCACAAACTTTCTTACGTTCACTTGGCCCTGAGCCAATGAGCAGTGCTTATGTACAACCATGTCGTCGTCCTACCGATGGTCGTTATGGTGAAAACCCTAACCGTCTGCAGCAATATTATCAATTTCAGGTCGTGCTTAAGCCAAATCCAGATAACATTCAGGAACTGTATTTAGAGTCTCTCAAAGAGCTTGGGGTTGACCCTTTAGTTCACGATATCCGTTTCGTTGAAGACAATTGGGAATCACCAACACTTGGCGCCTGGGGTTTAGGTTGGGAAATCTGGCTTAATGGTATGGAGATATCTCAATTTACCTATTTCCAACAAGTAGGCGGATTAGAATGCTCACCCGTTACTGGTGAAATCACTTACGGCCTAGAACGCTTAGCGATGTATATTCAAGGCGTTGATAGCATCTACGATCTTGTTTGGACCGATGGCCCATTAGGTAAAATAACCTACGGTGATGTGTTTCATCAAAATGAAGTTGAACAGTCGACTTACAATTTTGAACATGCTGATGTTGAATCTTTATTCACATTATTTGACCAATGTGAAAAAGACAGCAAAAAGCTAGTCGAAGCCGGCCTACCATTACCCGCTTACGAGCAAGTCATGAAGGCATCTCATGCCTTTAACTTGTTAGATGCTCGTCATGCTATCTCAGTGACCGAGCGTCAGCGCTATATCTTACGCGTACGCGCTTTGTCTAAAGCCGTTGCTTTATCTTATTATGCGGCACGAGAAGCACTAGGCTTCCCGTTATGTAAAAATAAAAGCAATGAAAATAGCGGTGGAGAAAAATAATATGACTGCTCAAAATTTAATTATTGAATTAGGTACTGAAGAGCTGCCACCGAAATCATTACGGACACTGGCGCAAGCCTTCAGTGACAATATCGAACAACTATTAATAAAAGCAGATATTGCTTTTGACTCGGTTAGCTTTTTAGCATCACCTCGTCGTTTAGCAGTGTCTGTTAAGCAATTGTCTAGTGGTCAGTCTGACAAAGTGGTTGAAAAACGCGGGCCAGCGATTTCATCAGCATTTGATAGTGACGGCAATGCCACCAAAGCAGCACAAGGTTGGGCACGTTCAAACGGTATTACTGTAGAACAGGCTGAACGCATAAAGACAGATAAAGGCGAGTGGTTACTGTTTAAAGCACAAGTTAAAGGACAAGCCACTATTGAGCTTATTCCTGCAATGGTTGAGCAAGCCTTAGCAAAGTTACCAATCGCTAAACCAATGCGTTGGGGCAGCAATACCATGCAATTTATTCGCCCAACCAAGACTCTAACCATTTTATTTGGTGATCAATTAGTTGATGCCACCATATTAGGTTGTAAGTCGGCACGTATTATTCGCGGACACCGTTTTCATTGTGACCAAGAGTTAGTGTTAGATCATGCAGATAACTATGCTAAATTATTACGCGAAAAAGGCTATGTTATAGCCGATTACGAAGAGCGAAAAGCGCTAGTAAAAGAGCAAGTAATTGCTGCTGCAAAAGCTGAGAATGGCGTAGCAGATATCGACGAAGATTTGCTGGACGAAGTAAGCTCTATTGTTGAGTGGCCGATTACTTACGTTGGCAGTTTTGAAGAAAAGTTTCTCGATGTTCCTGCCGAAGCACTAATTTACACCATGAAAGACAACCAAAAATATTTCCCATTATTAGATAATAATGGGAAATTAATGGCGCGCTTTATCTTTGTTTCAAATATTGACAGCAAAGAACCAGAACAAGTTATTAAGGGCAATGAAAAGGTAGTACGCCCTCGCCTTGCCGATGCTGAATTCTTCTTCAAGCAAGATCAAAAAGTCACTTTAGAAAGTCGAATTGGTAGCTTAGATAATATTTTATTCCAAAAGCAGTTAGGTACACTGGCTGAAAAGTCACGTAGGATTTCTGCCTTAGCAAAAATCATCGCGACCCAAATTGGTACCAATGCTGTCGACGCTGAACGAGCTGGCTTGCTATGTAAGACCGATTTGATGACCGATATGGTATTGGAATTCCCAGATGTTCAGGGTGTGATGGGCATGTATTACGCCCGTTTTGATGGCGAGTCAGAGCAGGTAGCTCTCGCGTTGAATGAACAGTATATGCCACGTTTTTCGGGTGATCGGTTGCCTGACTCACTAGTCAGCTGCTCGGTAGCCTTAGCTGACAAGTTTGATACCTTGGTCGGCATCTTTGGTATTGGCCAAATCCCTAAAGGCGACAAAGACCCGTTTGCGCTTCGTCGCGCAGCAATTGGCGCATTGCGCATTATGGTTGAAAAAGACCTTGATTTAGATTTAGTAGATCTGGTTAAAGCAGCTGCTGACCTTTACGGTGATAAGTTAAGCCATGAAGTTGAAAAGTCAGTCGTTGATTTTATGTTAGGTCGATTTAACGCCTGGTACCAAGATCAAAACATCTCTACCGATATCGTGAAAGCGGTTATGGCACGCCGCCCAACCCGCCCGAGTGATTTCAACAAACGCATTGAGGCAGTGACAGCATTTAGAGCATTAGAGGCTTCTAAACCGCTTGCAGCAGCCAACAAACGCGTTGGTAACATCCTCGCTAAAACGACAGATACTATCGCTGAAATCGTCGACGTTAGTTTATTATCTGAACCGGCTGAAATTGAATTGGCTAAAGTTGTTGCTTCGTTAACTGAAACTTTAATTCCGGTTTTTGCGGCTAGCGATTACGACCAAGCATTGACTCAGCTGGCACAGCTAAAAGAACCGGTCGATCTATTTTTCGATAACGTGATGGTAATGTGCGATGACCAAGCTATTAAACTTAACCGTTTGGCGCTGCTCAACAACTTAAGAAATCAATTCCTTAATGTCGCAGACATCTCGCTATTGCAAAGTTAAGTTGATTGGCTAAATATTTACTCATAAAAACGCCGCATTATTGCGGCGTTTTATATCCAACAACAAAAACTTAAGCCTGGTTAGTCAATATTAATAGCTCCGGCTTGATATTATTTTTGATTAAAATTAATTCAGCGTCTAATTCATTAATTAATTTTGCCTCAAGCAGTAAAGACACTTCACTTAACAACTTCGATTGAACTAATATTTTAGTTAACGCGCAAGGTTCGGCCATCGCCTTATAAGCCATATGTTGTTGCAGTGGCAACACTATCGCTTGTGGCAAGTTCCATTGCTTAACAATATTAACCGTCAACTGTTTAGACATAGAACTCATCATTTTCCTAAAATGAATTGAGCCAGGTTGTATCCCAGGCATCGATTGCTGCATCGCTTCAACTAGCGCCTTAAACACCGCTATTTTTCCAATATCATGAATTAAACCAACAAAGAATGCAGCATAAGGATCTAAGCCTTGATCCTTAGCCGCCTCTTCGCAATATTTAGCGGTGGTAATAGAGTGCTGCCAAACTTTCTCACCAAATAGCTTAAAATAAATAGGACTCACTTTCATCAACCCACCAAGCGAGGCCGCTGTAACCACCTGCTTAAGCGAGTCGAGACCAATAAAATTAATCGCCATTTTTAGGCTATTAACCTCTTGGTCGGTTCGCCTAAAAGCAGCGCTATTTGCTAGTTTTACGACTTGAGTAGCCATGATAGGATCTTGTTGTAAACTTAACTCGACCTGGTCAATAGGTGCCCCGCTATCAATTTTTTGTAAGGCATCTTTCAAGGCTTTGGGGAAAGGTTCTAATGTCATACTGTCAGGGTTGATCAACAGATCACCGACCGCTTCGACAATTTTTGTCTCTAGGTTATTTTCAATTTCTAGACTCTCTGCTTCTTTGCCAAAGAGCAAATCATAAAATAAATGCTCAGAGTTAATCAAATCAACACTGACCTTGCTTGATCGTTCTTTTTGACTCTGTGGTGCCGCTTGAAATGGCTTACTTTGCTCTAGCTTAGCCGTATCGGAGGCTGACTTACCTCGGTTCATTAAATCCTTAAACCAACTCATATTAACTCCTTTTTATACTGATAATTTAGGTTATCACTAATTGAGCTATATAATCTAATTACACCATATTACCGCCATAAAAAAAGGAGCCAGTAGGCTCCTTTTAACATCACGATTAAACTTATTTAGACATCTAGATTAACCACGTTAAGCGCATTATCTTCGATAAATTTACGACGCGGCTCAACTTGGTCGCCCATTAAGGTCGTAAACAATTGATCAGCAGCAATAGCATCTTCAACTGTCACTTGTAACATGCGGCGGTTCTCAGGATCCATCGTAGTTTCCCACAATTGATCTGGATTCATCTCGCCCAACCCTTTGTAGCGTTGAATATAAAGACCACGCTTGGACTCATGCATTAGCCATTCAACGGCCTCAGCAAAAGACTCGATGTTCTTTTTACGCTCGCCACGTTGAATAAAGGCATCCTCTTCCAATAGACCGTGAATGTCCTTGCCTAACTCAACAATTTTGCGGTAATCACCAGAAGCAAAGAAGGTTGGTTCAAAATGGTAATCGGTATCAACACCGTGCATTCTAATGGTCAGTTGTGGCGTGAAACGATTATGCTCTTCATCGCTAATGACTTGGCCATTAAAGAAAGTACCAGAACTGTCTTGCTCATTTAAGACATTAACCAAAGTCTCTAACCAGTTAGTAACCATCTCACGGCTAGACAAAGCATCAACCGTTAGTTCCGGCGTATAGATAAGCTGAGTTAATACACTCGTTGGGTAACGTAACTTAAGACGACTGATTGCCACTTCAACGCTACGGAACTCTTTAACTAGGCTTTCGAGTGCAGTGCCAGCAATGCCAGGAGCTTGAGCATTAACATGCAATGAAGCATTATCAAGTGCGATAGTCGTTAGATATTCAGTTAGAACTTCATCGTCCTTAATATAGCGCTCTTGCTTGCCTTTTTTAACTTTATACAAAGGTGGCTGCGCGATATAGATATAACCGTTTTCAACCAATTCATTCATTTGACGATAGAAGAACGTTAACAACAAGGTTCGGATATGCGAGCCATCGACATCGGCATCGGTCATGATAATGATTTTGTGATAACGAATTTTTTCAGGGAAATATTCTTCACGACCAATACCACAACCGAGTGCAGTAATTAACGTGGCGACTTCCTGTGAAGATAACATCTTATCAAAACGGGCTTTTTCAACGTTAAGAATTTTACCTTTAAGCGGTAAAATAGCCTGATTTTTACGGTTACGACCCTGCTTAGCACTACCGCCAGCAGAGTCCCCTTCCACGATATATAGTTCAGAAAGTGCAGGATCTTTTTCCTGACAATCGGCTAGCTTACCAGGTAAACCACCGAGATCTAACGCGCCTTTACGACGAGTCATCTCACGCGCTTTACGCGCCGCTTCACGAGCACGCGCTGCGTCAACAATTTTACCGACAACGTCTTTAGCGACTGACGGGTTTTCTAACAAGAAATCATTGAAGTTTGAACCCATGCTTTGTTCAACGGCAGTTTTGACTTCACTAGATACTAGCTTGTCTTTAGTCTGCGAGCTAAATTTAGGATCAGGAACTTTAACTGAAATAACCGCGGTTAACCCTTCACGAGCATCATCACCGGTCGCGCTGGTTTTACTTTTCTTGTTATACCCTTCTTTTTCCATGTAGTTATTCAGAGTACGCGTTAACGCCCCACGGAAACCAGCAAGGTGAGTACCACCATCGCGCTGTGGAATATTATTAGTAAAACATAAAATGCTTTCCTGATAACCATCGTTCCACTGCATCGCCACTTCAACAGTCGTGCCATCAGGACGCTCGTCACTGAAGTGGAAAACGTCAGAATGCACTGCCGTTTTATTTTGATTAAGATAACTAACAAAGGCACTAATACCACCTTCGTATGAGAAGTTTTTGCTCTTACCTTCGCCGCGCTCATCAACCAAGGTAATAGACACGCCCGAGTTTAAGAATGACAACTCGCGCACGCGTTTTGCCAAAATATCGTAATGAAATAAAATATTAGTAAAAGTATCAGTACTTGGCCAAAACTGCATCTTAGTACCAGTCCCGGTACAATCGCCAACCGCTTTTAAGGCTTCAACCGGTACGCCATGAATATATTGCTGGAAGTGTACTTTGTCGTGACGCCTAACCGTCAGTTCAAGTTTTGAAGACAAGGCATTTACTACTGAGACACCAACACCGTGTAAACCACCAGATACTTTATATGAGTTATCATCGAACTTACCACCGGCGTGTAATACCGTCATGATAACTTCAGCGGCAGAGACACCTTCTTCTTCGTGAATATCAACAGGAATGCCACGGCCATCATCTTGAACCGATACCGAGCCATCAAGATGAATTGTAATGGTAATTTCACTACAGTGACCCGCTAAGGCTTCATCTATAGAGTTATCTACTACTTCGAATACCATGTGGTGTAAGCCGGAACCATCGTCGGTATCACCGATATACATTCCAGGGCGCTTACGCACCGCGTCTAGCCCTTTAAGAACTTTAATACTTGACGAATCGTAACTATTCTCTGACATATAATATTCTCGTTCTAATTATCCTGAGTAACCACACCCTGTTCCACGTGAAACAAGCGAGTCTGATATTGGCTGGTTTGAGCGTCTATTTGTTTGACATCGATGACCGATAAAAATAACTGCGCCTGAGTTTCGACCAACTGGTCAATTAATATTTGGCGTTTACTGGCATCGAGTTCAGACGATAGATCATCGACCAGATAGATGGTTTTTTTGTCCACTTGCGTTTGCAAATGAACTCCCTGTGCAATACGTAAAGCACAAACCAAAAGTTTTAATTGTCCTCGTGATAACGCATCTTGAACCGGCACATTATCACAGCGTAACCTTAGGTCCGCTTTATGAGGCCCTGCAGAGGTATAACCAAGGGCTAAATCTCGCGGGTAATTTTTCTCAAGCAATTGAGATAATTCAGTTTTTCTGTCCCACCCCTGACTGTAAGATACAGTAACATTAACAGCGGGCAGAAAACGCTCTATTATACCCTGTAATACCGGATTAAACGAATTTATATAGCTATTTCTTAGGGTGGTCAATTCAAGTGAATATTGAACTAACTCACGGTCCCAATAAGAAATTTCACGATAACTGGCTTTGCGTTTTAACAGCGAATTGCGCTGTTTGAGCAGGCGTTTACAGCGGTTCCAAATTTCATGAAAGTTACCATCGCAATGAAAGACTCCCCAATCGACAAACTGACGTCTATTATTGGGGCCACCGGTTAACAAGGTGAAGCTGTCAGGGGTAATTAATTGCAGCGGTAAATATTCAAGCAAGGTGGCGAGACGGGTGACATTATCACCATCGACCTTAACCTTAACATCACCATTACGAAAACGCTGAATACCAACCGAGTGGCCACTGGCCTTGCCCCAAACGATAAAATCATCAGAGTCATGGGCAATAACACGGCTGGCAAGGTGAGTACGAAAGGAGCGGCCAAGGGCCAGATAGTGAATGGCTTCTAGCAGGCTGGTTTTACCGCTGCCATTGTCGCCAAAAATAATGTTTAGCTGGCCAAACTCCAGTTTGACCTCCGCTAAATTTCTTAATCGTTGAACCGATAATTGTTCTAATAACATCTAAAGCCGCATTGGCATGACAACGTACATCGACTCAGAGCTATCAGCCGCCTCGATTAAGCCACTGCTATTAGCGTCGCCTAAGGTCATCTTAACCTGATCGCTCTTAAGGGCATTAAGCGCGTCCAGCACATAACTGACATTAAAACCAATTTCTAAATCGTCAAATTGGTAATCTAAGTCCACTATTTCTTGTGACTCTTCTTGCTCTGGGTTATTGGCGGTTATTTTCAACTCATTGGCTGAAAAATTAAACCGTACGCCACGAAACTTCTCATTAGATAAAATTGAAGCACGCGCCAGCGCCTGTTTAAATTCAAGCCGCGAAGTAATAATAACCTTATCACCGCCACGAGGCAGCACGCGCTGATAGTCAGGAAAACGACCGTCAACCAATTTTGTGGTAAACACCGCATTGTTAATCTTGGCACGTAGATGATTTTCACCAATTTGAACCGCCACCGGATCATCGGTAGCTTCGATTAACCGCAATAACTCAACCACCCCTTTACGCGGTACTATTACCTGTTTATTCGGCAACTGGGCATTGATTTTACGGCTACTGACCGCCAAACGATGGCCATCGGTCGCCACGGTTTTTAATTCGTCGTTATTGGTTTCAAACAACATGCCGTTAAGATAATAACGGACATCTTGATTGGCCATTGAGAACTGGGTACTTTCGATAACCGAGCGTAACAAATGCTGTGGCAACACAAATTCGGTGTCACTTTGCCAGTTATCTATATTAGGAAAGTCATCGGCCGACAAGATCGACAAGGTAAAACGGCTGCGACCCGAACGAATAATCATCCGCTCGCCCTCGATATTAATCTTGATATCGGCGCCATCTTGCAGGCCCTTACAGATATCAAGAAACTTCTTGGCTGGCACAGTCGTGCGACCGGTCTCAACCGCCCCTTCAAGCTCGACGGTTCCGATTAATTCAACTTCAAGATCTGTTGCTGTAACTTTAAGTAAGTGTTCACTAACTTCCAGTAAAACATTAGACAACACCGCCATGGTGTGACGACGTTCAACTGCTCCAGAAACTAACGTTAATGGTTTAAGTAGCTGCTCTCTGGAAATAGTAAATTTCATGAGATTTCCTGATAAAAAATGGCAATATAGTTAAATCGACCATAACACTAATCTGTGTTTATGATGACAACGTTCTGATTAAGTTAGAATAGTCTTCTTTTATATCATGATTCTCTTCACGGAGCGCTTTAATGCGACGACACGCATGCAACACCGTGGTGTGGTCACGACCACCAAAAGCCTCGCCAATTTCAGGTAAACTATGATTAGTGAGCTCTTTAGACAAAGCCATCGCCATTTGACGAGGCCGGGCAACCGAGCGAGTTCGGCGCTTTGACAGCAAATCAGAAATTTTAATCTTGTAATATTCAGCGACAGTTTTTTGAATATTATCAATCGTGACTAATTTTGCTTGCAGTGCCAACAAATCACGCAGCGCTTCTTTAACAAAATCAATGGTAATTGGCCGGCCAGTAAAGTTAGCGTTCGCCATCACTCGGTTCAAAGCCCCTTCGAGTTCACGCACATTTGAACGCAAGCGCTTGGCAATAAAAAAGGCCACCTCGTCTGGTAAATGTATTTTGTGCTCATCGGCTTTTCGTTGCAAAATGGCAACCCGAGTTTCTAATTCAGGCGGCTCAATCGCAACCGTTAGGCCCCAGCCAAACCGTGACTTCAACCGATCTTCAACCCCGACAATTTCTCTCGGATATTTATCACTGGTTAAAATGACCTGATGATTTCCTTCGAGTAAGGCATTAAAAGTATGAAAAAACTCTTCTTGCGAGCGTTCTTTATTGGCAAAAAACTGAATATCATCGATCAATAGCGCGTCAACACTACGGTAATAACGCTTAAATTCTTCAATCGCGTTGTTGCGCAAGGCCTTCACCATGTCTTGCACAAAGCGCTCGGAATGCATATACACAACTTTCGCATTAGGATTTGCTTCTAAAATACCATTGCCGACCGCATGTAACAGGTGAGTTTTACCCAACCCGGTACCGCCATACAAAAATAACGGATTATAAGCGCCGCCTGGATTTTGCGAAACCTGAATCGCTGCGGCGCGACCAAGCTGATTCGACTTACCCTCAACAAAGTTATCAAAGGTATAATTACGATTGATGTTGCTGCTCAATACCGCTTGCGGCAAATCTGAGTCTTGTTCCCAGCTCGGTTTTAATATGGGCTGCTGCCTAACTGGCTGATCAGGGCGTTTACTCTGCGGCGGCTTAGCAACAGGTTTACTGCCAATATCAAAGCGCAAGGTAGGGGCTTCGTTACCCATCACATCGACCAAAAAGTTATTGATATTATCTAAGTACTTGTCTCGGACCCAATCTAGCACAAAACGATTTGGCGCATAGAGAGTTAACGTGTCGTCTTCAAGCACCGCTTGCAAGGGTCTAATCCACATGCTGAACTGTGTTGCAGGCAATTCATCCTGTAACCTATTTAAGCACTGTTGCCAAATCCAAGCAGTCACTAACTTCTCCAAAAATAAACCACAAAAAGGGCCAACATTTTAGCCTTTGAACCCTAAAATCACCAGTAAAACAATGAAAATTTTACTACTAATGTAAATATATTACCGAATAATTAAACAATAGTTACGGATCGATCATCAAAAAAAAAGGATCTTGCCAAGGATCTGCCTGATGTTTACTTATAACCATTTAAAAACAATGAGATAGAAGCAACCAATTGATTTATACATGCCGTTTTGTAACAAAAACGTGATCTTACCCACGATAAATAGTGCAATAAATGGCTTTTATCATTGACAAATTGGCTGTCATTTTTTAAACTCTCGCGTCCCTTTTAATAGGGTGTGTAAGTTGTAATGATGCAATTTACACTTAATGTAACGTTTAAATTCGATCGAGTTATTAACATGAAACGTACTTTCCAACCTAGCGTTTTAAAACGCAAGCGCAACCACGGTTTCCGTGCTCGTTCGGCTACAAAGGGCGGACGTGCTGTTCTTGCACGTCGTCGTTCTAAAGGCCGTGCAAAGCTAAGCGCGTAATAATTGACCCATGGTTAATTATTCTTATCCTCGGGAGTTAAGGCTCTTAACTCCCGATGATTTCAAAACTGTATTCAAAAAACCACTTCGTGCCGGTTCACCTCAACTCACCATTTTAGCCTGTCCCAATACCCTTGGTCACCCAAGACTTGGCTTAGCAATACCAAAAAAACAGTTAAAATTAGCAGTTGACCGTAACCAGGTTAAACGCGTTCTTCGTGAGAATTTTCGTTTATATCAGCACAATTTACTTGCCCTTGATTATGTCATCATAGCCAAAGGCGGAATTGGAAAATTGGATAATAATGAGCTAAATATACTTACTAATAGACTATGGAAAAAAATCGCTCGCCGTTACAAAGAGCAGCAATAGGCTTAGTACGGGGCTATCAAGTAATTATTAGCCCACTGCTTGGTCCACGCTGTCGCTTTACACCGACTTGTTCTCAATATGCTATTGAGGCAATTAATATCCATGGCCTGCAAAAAGGGACTTGGTTAGCGAGCAAACGTCTATTAAGATGTCATCCTTTTAATCCTGGCGGCAGTGACCCTGTCCCAGATAAAGATTATTTAACCAACAACAAAAGAAATTAACGCCTTATGGAATCACAACGTAATTTGCTAATTGCGGGCTTACTCTTCGTATCTTTTTTGCTGTACCAACAATGGCAAATAGATAACGCGCCGCAACAGCCACAATCTATTGAACAAACTGCAAATACCGTTAACGCGGATATTCCTGCTAGCAGCACTGTCTTAGCGCAATCACAGCCAAACGCCCAAACGCAACGCAAAACAATTACGGTTGTGACTGATTTACTTACGATCGCTATCGATACCCTAGGTGGTGACATTGTAGAATCATCATTAATGGCCTACCCCGTTGAAATGGGATCAGCTGATAGCTTGAAACTATTAGAACAACTGCCAAATTACACCTTTGTCGCGCAAAGCGGTTTAATCGGTGCTAATGGTCCAGATTCTAGTAAAGACGGTCGTCCACAATATGAGGTCAGCCAAGACAGCTATCAATTAGCCGATGGCCAAGACGCCTTTGAGGTTGTATTAACTTACACCAATGACCAAGGCATTAATTTTGAAAAAGTTTTTGGTTTTAATCGCGACAGTTATCAAGTGTCGGTTACCTACCGCATTAACAATAACAGCGATCAAAACATTCAGCTGCAGATGTATGCACAGTTAAAGCAGAGCATTGATAAGCCAACTGAAGAAAGCAGCATGATGATGCAGCTATATCGCGGTGGTGCTTTTTCAACCGAAGAAGATAAATACAGCAAGTACGACTTCGGCGATATGGAAGATGCTAAGCTAAAAGAAATCACCACGGGTGGTTGGGTTGCGATGCTACAGCATTACTTCGTCACAGCTTGGATCCCAAATGGTGAATCTGAAAACGTATTATACAGTCGTATTATTGGCGACGATCATGGCGCCATTGGTTTTAAAGCAGAACCTATTACTATTGCCGCTAATAGCACTGGCGAGATCTCCGCTGTACTGTATACCGGACCAAAATTACAAGATCGCCTTGAGGCTACCGCACCCTACCTTGATTTGACCGTTGATTATGGTTTCCTATGGTGGTTGGCTCAGCCGCTACATATGTTAATCACTTTCTTTTATGGCTTAGTCGGCAACTGGGGTTTTGCAATTATTATGCTGACCTTCGCTGTTCGTGGTGTAATGTACCCACTGACCAAAGCGCAATACACGTCAATGGCTAAAATGCGTCAGCTTCAGCCTAAGATGGCTGAATTAAAAGAACGCTTTGGTGATGACCGTCAAAAGATGGGTCAAGCGACCATGGAGCTATACAAAAAAGAAAAGGTCAATCCTTTAGGTGGCTGTTTACCATTAGTATTGCAAATGCCTATTTTCCTTGGTCTATTCTGGATGTTGCAAGAGTCGGTTGAACTACGTCATGCACCATTTATGTTATGGATTGACGATTTATCAGCACTTGACCCTTATTACGTATTGCCATTATTAATGGGTGCCAGCATGTTCTTAATGAGCAAAATGCAGCCATCAATGTCAACGGATCCAATGCAGCAAAAAATGATGCAGTTTATGCCTGTCATTTTCACAGTCTTCTTCCTATGGTTCCCATCAGGATTAGTACTTTACTGGGTAACCAGTAATATTGTGACTCTGATCCAGCAAACCATCATCTACAAAAACCTTGAGAAAAAAGGTCTGAAATAGATTTAGCTTGCTAGAAAATATAAGCCTGCCTCGTGCAGGCTTTTTTATGTCTGCGCTACCTGCCCGCTATTTTTAGTGCAATCTAGTCAATATTAGAAACTCTCTCCTTGGGTATGCTAAAATCTCGCCAATTATATTTACCAAGAACCCATTATGACCATCAATCAAATGTCGAGCTTCGAAACTGACACCATAGTAGCCCAAGCTACCCCACCGGGTCGCGGCGGTGTTGGCATAGTCAGAATCTCAGGCCCATTAGTCCAGCAAGTTGCGCAGCAAATACTAGGCAAAGTACCCAAACCTAGATATGCCGATTATTGTGCATTTTTGAATAAAGATGGCAGCGAGTTAGATCAAGGCATCGCCCTATTTTTCAATAATCCCAACTCGTTCACTGGCGAAGATGTGTTAGAACTGCAAGGTCACGGCGGCCCAGTGATTGTCGATATGCTCATTAAGCGGATTTTGCAAATAGAGGGGATCCGCACTGCGCGTCCTGGTGAGTTTTCAGAACGTGCTTTTATGAACGACAAAATGGATTTGGCGCAAGCTGAAGCCATTGCCGATTTAATTGATGCGACGTCAGAACAAGCGGCAAAGTCAGCCGTACAATCAATGAAAGGTGAGTTTTCAAACCACATTAATAACTTGGTAGAAAGCTTAATTCGGTTACGCATTTATGTTGAAGCCGCGATTGATTTTCCAGAAGAAGAAATCGATTTTCTGTCTGATGGCAAAGTACTAACAGATTTAAACGCCATTATTGAGCATTTAGCGAATGTCCGTAATCAAGCCCGTCAAGGCAGCTTGTTGCGTGAAGGAATGCGGGTAGTGATCGCCGGTCGCCCTAATGCCGGTAAATCATCGTTGCTTAACGCCCTTTCCGGTCAGGAACTTGCTATTGTGACCGACATTGCTGGTACCACGCGTGATGTGCTGCGTGAGCATATCCATATTGACGGCATGCCATTGCATATTATTGATACCGCTGGCCTACGTGAAAGCCCAGATAAAATAGAACAAATTGGAATTGAGCGCGCATGGCAAGAAATTAATCAGGCCGATCGCATTCTCTTTATGGTCGATGGCACAGAAACCGAGCACAGCGATCCGCACAAAATATGGCCTGAATTTCTCGAAAAAATCCCCGCGGGTGTTGGTTTATCTGTTATTCGCAATAAAGCGGATCTTAGCGGCGACAATACTGGGGGATCAACTGAAAACAACTACCCTATTTTCAATATATCAGCCAAGACCGGTGCAGGCATCGCCGAATTAAAAAACCACCTCAAGCAATGTATGGGTTATCAGAGTGTTACCGAAGGCAGCTTTATGGCGCGTCGCAGACACATAGAAGCACTTGACCATGCCACTAGCCATATTGATATAGGTAAAGAACAGTTAGTGTCTTATAACGCCGGAGAGCTATTGGCTGAAGAATTACGCATTGCGCAAAATCACCTGAGCGAAATTACGGGTGAATTTAGTTCCGATGATTTGCTGAGTCGAATATTTACTTCTTTTTGTATTGGTAAATAACCAGACTACCGCATAAACGAATGTTTCACCTTACGACCACCCGGACGTAAGGTGAATTATTTATTATATTTTAAGCCCAATCATTAACTTATCTAACTGCTCTGCCGTTTGATACAAATCATCACAACTCAATACCGACTGATTAGCCGATTGCTCGACATCATGAGATTGAGACCGGATCTCCAGCATACTGGCACCAATATCATTCGCCGCCAACGACTGCTGCTCGGCCGACGTTGCAATTAAGGTACTTAACTCAAGCACCTTAATACTATGTTGGGCAATATGATTTAAATCATTGCCAGTCATCATCACGTGTTTTTTACCGTCTTGTGCTAATGCTACAGTACGCTCCATCACCTGAGTGAGGTTTTGCGTGCCTGCTTGCAAGTCTTCAATCATCGCTTTAATTTCAACCGTAGCGGCTTGAGTTCTGCCCGCTAAGGTTCTTACTTCATCTGCGACAACCGCAAAGCCACGTCCCTGTTCCCCTGCCCGCGCCGCTTCAATGGCAGCATTTAAAGCCAATAGATTCGTTTGTTGTGAAATAGCATTAATGCTCGATACTACCTCATCAATTTTGCTGGCGTTTTCATTAAGGGTAGTTACGGCGTTAGACGCATTGTCAATTTCACTCGACAGCACATTAATTGCTTCAACCGTGGTTTCAACCCCCTTAGAGCCCTTAATCACCTGATCATTAGACGCTTTAATCTCAGCCGTCGACGACTCAGCGTTGTAAGCAACGTCCTTGACCGCCGTGGTCATTTGCTCCATTGCAGTCGCTAACGAGTCGAGGTGCTGACTTTGCGTTGACGCCAATGACTGACCGGTCTGAGCTGTTAATCTAAACGACTCAACACCTTGACGAACCTGACAGCTGGCCTGAGATATTTGTTGCACCAAGGTATGTTGACGCTCAACAAGCGTATCAACACTGACCGCTAAGGTACTAAATTCATCCTTAACCTCAAAGAAATTTAATCGATGGGTTAAGTCGCCATCAGCCGCTTTTTTCAACGCCGTAACCGTGACAAAAAGTGCGCCACCAACAAAGGTTGAAATGTAATAACCAGCCAAAAAAATAATAAATATTGAGCCGGCCAAAATAGAATAAACAAACCCATGATAATCACTAACATCATTGGCAGCAGTCTGATTATAAGCAGCTCGCCCCACCATCGATGGTTGCGCAACGTTTAAATGGCTAATCTCTGATAAAAATGTCTGTCGCTGCGACAGCGGAATATAAGCTTGAGCCTTGTCGATAATATCATTGATATTAATCTGTTGTTGCAACTGACTATTATTGTTACTTGTTAATATATTTTCAAATTTATTGCTTATTAACAAGGTTAGCGTCACTAATAATATGATTGGAATAATCGACAATAGTGCGAATTTAGTTTTTAAAGTCATGTGGATCAAAAACTGATCTATCCAACGGAATTTTACTTCTTTCATCTGGGTCTCATAAAAATGGTGGCTAACAAAATGTTAGATTACGACATAATATCCGAATGTTTTTCTGAAAAAACATCGTTAATTTACAACCGCTAAAACAGTCCTCAAGTATACAACTTCAACTAAGCAGCCCCCAGCAGATTGATTATTACGACGACCACCACCCAACAAAACGTGACAAAGATCACGTTTACATATCTAACCCAATAAAATAAATAACCCTTTTTGATCTTTGCATCGTTTATACCCTTAACTAACCCCTAAGGATTTTTATTATGCCTACTAAAATACTGCTAACATCATCAATTTCACTTGGTTTACTGCTAACTTTAATTGGTTGTAGTGGCCAATCGAGCCCAGCGCAAACCAATAAAAAACAGCCCAATCAACAAATAACCACGCCAATTCAAGGCTCCCCAACGACTGAAATACTCGCAGAACCGGCAATGCTGCCTATGCCGATATCTAGTCATGCTAAATTGGTTAGAAGCAAACTGGTGAATACCAAACAACGCTTAATGACCACAGCAGATATGAATCATTACCTGCCGCCACCAAACATCCCTGCTTACCCGGTGATCAATACTGATGAAAAAAATAGTGAAAGCTATCAAACGCTCGCCAATAATCCGGTAAAACTGGTGCAACAACAGCCAGTATCGACTTTTTCGATTGATGTCGACACCGGCAGTTACAGCAATATCCGCCGCATGATCAATCAAGGTAATTTACCACCCAAAGCAGCGGTACGACTTGAAGAGTTAATCAATTATTTTAATTATCAATACCCCGTGCCAACCACCACTAAGCAGCCCTTTCTAATTGATACAGAAATGTACGCTGCGCCATGGAACAGCGACCGAAAATTGTTAAAAATTGGCTTAAAAGGCTACCAAGTAGCAACCAATCAACTCGGTAACGCCAATTTAGTCTTTTTGCTCGATGTATCAGGTTCAATGAATCAAGCGAATAAGCTGCCATTACTGAAAAAATCATTAATGATGCTGACGTCGCAATTGGGTAAAAATGATCGGGTATCAATTGTCGTTTACGCCGGAGCTGCTGGCGTGGTGTTGCAACCAACAGCAGGCAATAATCATCAAGCGATAAATATGGCATTAAGTCAGTTGCGCGCTGGCGGTTCAACGCACGGCAGTCAAGGCATCGAACTGGCGTATCAACTGGCCAAGCAATCTTTTATTAGTGATGGCATTAATCGGGTAATTTTAGCAACCGACGGCGATTTTAATGTCGGTACCACTAACATAGAGAGCCTAAAATCATTAATCGAAACACAACGTAAATCAGGGATCGGCCTGACCACCCTAGGCTTTGGCCAAGGTAATTATAATGACCACCTAATGGAGCAGTTAGCGGATATTGGTAACGGTAATTATGCCTATATCGATAATATAAACGAAGCACGTAAAGTGCTAGTTGACCAACTGAGTTCAACGCTGCAAATCATCGCTAAAGATGTCAAAATCCAGGTCGAATTTAATCCAGACCAAGTGGCTGAATATCGGTTGCTTGGTTATGAAAACCGCCAACTAGCGCGCGAAGATTTCAATAACGACAAAGTAGACGCCGGCGATATTGGCGCCGGACATGACGTGACCGCAATTTATGAGCTGACCCTCACGAATGCCACAAACAAGCAAATAGACCCATTGCGCTATAAATCAATCACAAAACAACCAAGCCTATCATCTGAAATAGCGATGATAAAATTACGTTACAAACAGCCAAATTCCGCGCATAGTAAACTAATAACAAAAGTTGTTGCACGTAATTTATTATCAACCGCTGCAACCAATGATTTTAAATTTGCCACGGCAGTCGCAGCATTTGGTCAACTACTCCAAGGTGGAAAGTACCTTGGAAAATATACTTATCAAGATGTTATTGAGCTAGCAAATCGTTATAAAGGAATTGACGACTTTGGTTATCGTCATGAATTTATTCAATTAGTTAGAACGGTATCCTTGCTAAACCCAACACCAACTAACCAATAACTGCACGACAAGGATTAGCACAATCGATAATTTAAGCGATGCTCAACTGATGAAAAAATATTGCGCTGGCAGCCATCTTGCTTTTGGAAAGCTCTATCAACGCCATAAAGCAGCAAGTTATCGTTACTTTCTGCGCCAATGCCGCAATCATCATCAAGCTGAAGATTTATTACAAGAGCTTTGGAGCCGGGTAATAAAATCGCAAACGAGCTATCGCCATACTGCGTTATTTACCACTTGGTTTTATCGCATCGCCCATAATTTGTTGGTCGATCACCATAAACACTTAACACTAGTGAATAGCGTGGTCAGTTCGGAGCCTGACGAGGCATTAGATCTGCACCCTAACGCCTCGCCAGAACAAAATATGCTGGCACAAAAACAACGGCAACAACTGAATCATTGCTTAGGCAAGTTGCCCGCGGTCCAATTAGAGGCATTTATAATAAAACAAGAAACCGGACTAACCATCACTGATATCGCTTTAATTGTCGACGCCAGCATTGAAGCGACCAAAAGCCGAATAAGATACGCTGTGACAAGCTTAACTCAATGTTTACGGAGCTTTCATGAGTAATAATCCAGATAATCAGTCAACACGAAAGCAAGAACAACAGTTAGCCGCCTTATACCAGCAACAAGCCAACGAGAAACCATCGTCTGAAATAGATCAAAAAATATTAAACCAAGCATTAGCGCAGCTCAAAGCAACAAAAGAACTATCGTCAGCCAGCACCAAATATATTCCTTATAGTATTGCTGCAAGTGTCGCCCTAATCGGTATTTTAGTGCTCAATTACCCGCAATATTACCAATTTGGCCAGCCCGAACCCGCTCTCGAGTTAAGCGAAATGCAACCGCAATCTGTCAGCGCTCAATTAAGTCGTAAAAAAGCAGCGCCACAGGCACTACAGCGGATGGCCACTGCAGATATGGCCCCAAGTGCTGTGCCTCTAGCTGAAGAACTCTCGCCACCACAAACTAAAATTAGCGACCAGCCAAAGATAAACTATCAGGCTATAGAGCAGCTGTTGTTAGCGGATAAAAAGCCCCAAGCTATCGAGCAGCTAAAACAGATCCGCCAGCAATATCCTAAGATCATCTTACCGGCAAGATATCAGGCATTATTAGCCGAGGATCCAAGTAACCAATAAGCCATAATAAACTTAAGATCAAATTATGAATTACAATTCGCTTTATCTTTGTCGCCAATAACGTTAACTTAAACTTTTAAAGCTTGAGTGATTATTATGGCCTACCGCCCGACCGATAAAACCCGTGCCCATATGGAGTTACAGCGAAAAAACTTATTAAATGCGGCATTAGAGATAGTATCAGAGCAAGGTTTTAGCGCGCTAAGCATCATTAAAGTAGCCGCAAAATCGGGACTGGCTGTAGGATCCGTATATAAGCACTACAGCTCAAAGGATCAATTGCTGATGCAAGTATATAGTGATCTATCATCAGCTGATCTAGTGCTTGATCTTAAAATCATTAATCAATCTCAAGATGTCACAATTCAATTAAATAGCGCATTAGATCAGTTTTTTGCCAAAGCATTAATGGCCGATAAGCTGGCCTATGCCTTATTTGCCGAACCAATATCACCGATAATTAGTGAGCAACGCCAACAATATAAAGCCGAATTTAGAGGCATATTTATTGATATAATAGATCGGGGAATAGAACAAAAAGTATTTTATAATCAAGATGTAACAATGACCTCTAACGCAATAATCGGTATTCTTATTGAATCATTATTAACACCAATGCAATGGCAAGACAAAGCCATGCCAACATTCGAACGAATCAAACTAATTCAACAATGCCAACAATTTTGCCTCAGCGCTGTTATGGGCCACAATAATCCACTTAAAAATTAGGTAACACCATGAGTAATATATCAATAATAGTAGGATCAATGCTGGGCGCCAGCGAATATATAGCCGATCATTTAGCAGAAATGTTAAGCAAGGATCATCAAGTTTCTATCAATTTAGATCCTGATATTGCTCATTACGATCTCTCTAAAAACCAGCTATGGTTGGTTTGTACCTCAACCCATGGCGCTGGAGATTTCCCTGACAATATAGAACCTTTCTTTGAGCAACTAAAACAGCAAGCACCTGATTTATCTAACATTAACTTTGCTGTGTGTGGACTTGGTGATACCAGTTATGACACATTTTGCAATGCAGGTATTGTCATGGACACCCTGCTCGATAGCTTAGGAGCAACGAGAGCCTATTCTCTCAATATGATCGATATTCTCGAGCAAGAATTACCAGAAGAAAATGCCGAACGCTGGTTAAATTTATGGCTAAACACGCTTTAATATTGAACAAAACCTCAAGTTCCCCGCTTGAGGATCGCATTTTATTGCCGATCCCGATCACATTTATCAATCATTTAAATTAAGCCCCAACGATCGGATCGCGATCCAAATTAACAGATCAACACACATTCATGGTCACATTTCGAGCGGTCGCTCCATTTTTAGTCAAATTAAACTGTGGATAACTTGCTTATATCCACCTTTTAAAAAATATTATCCTCTGCATAAGTTTTGCCTTTATTTTGCCTGTGGATAAGTGCCCTTTTTATGCACAGCTTGTAACCAAGAAAGATCCTGATCCCTCAACTGGTTTTGATCTCGATTAAGATCATGCCTATCAAGATCTTAGATCGGTTACTAACAGATCACCCCGATCATTAATAATAAGAGATAATAAAGATCTTTAAAAAGATCTATTTATATTATGTGATCTCCACTGCTGAAATGATCGTTTTAGATCGCGGCTGACAATGTTAGAATATGCTCCCCTTTTTGAGAGTCGTGTGGTGAGTAATGTTATTTAATAAACAATTTGATGTCATTGTGATTGGTGGTGGTCATGCTGGTACCGAAGCAGCTTTGGCGGCCGCACGGATGGGGCAAAAAACTCTCTTGTTGACCCATAACATCGATACGTTAGGTTTGATGTCTTGCAACCCAGCAATCGGTGGCATTGGCAAGGGGCACTTGGTAAAAGAAATTGATGCGCTTGGTGGTTACATGGCCCAAGCCACTGACCTGTCTGGCATTCAATTTAGAACGTTAAATTCAAGCAAGGGACCAGCGGTTCGTGCTACCCGAGCGCAAACAGATCGTGCTTTGTACAAAGCTGCTGTTCGCTCCAAATTAGAAAACCAGCCTAACTTAATGATTTTTCAACAATCTTGTGAAGATCTTATCGTTGAAAACAATCAAGTTTGTGGTGTTGTTACCCAAATGGGCGTTAAATTTAAAGCCACCAGTGTGGTATTAACCGTTGGTACGTTCCTTGGTGGTCGCATTCATATTGGTTTAGAAAATCATACCGGTGGCCGCGCTGGTGATCCCGCTTCAATTGGCTTGGCTGATCGACTACGAGAATTACCGTTACGAGTTGGCCGGTTAAAAACCGGAACACCACCACGCATTGACGCTCGCTCAATTGATTTTTCTAAATTGGAAGCCCAACCAGGTGATACTCCACTGCCAACGTTTTCGTACATTGGCAATGTAAAAGATCATCCTCAGCAAATACCTTGTCATATCACTCATACCAATGAGAAAACACATGATATTATTCGTCAAGGTTTAGATCGTAGCCCAATGTTTACTGGGGTTATCGAAGGCACTGGTCCTCGTTACTGTCCTTCAATTGAAGATAAAGTAACCCGTTTTGCTGATAAAAACTCTCATCAGATTTTTATTGAACCTGAAGGCTTAACCACTAACGAAATTTATCCAAATGGCATATCAACTAGCTTACCTTTTGATGTCCAGGTTAAATTAGTTCAATCGATGCATGGTTTTGAAAACGCCTTTATCACGCGCCCTGGTTACGCCATTGAGTATGACTATTTTGATCCTCGCGACCTAAAACCTAGTCTTGAAAACAAATTTATCAATGGTTTATTCTTCGCCGGCCAAATTAATGGCACCACAGGTTATGAAGAAGCGGGCGCACAGGGGCTTATCGCTGGCATGAATGCCGCTCGACAAGCTCAAGGCCTAGAGTCATGGACTCCACGTCGTGACGAGGCTTATGTCGGCGTATTAATTGATGATCTGTCAACATTAGGCACCACCGAACCTTACCGCATGTTTACTAGTCGTGCCGAATATCGTTTATTGTTACGTGAAGACAACGCCGATTTACGCCTAACCGAAATTGGTCGTAACATGGGCTTAGTCGACGATCATCGTTGGCAGTTGTTTAGTGAAAAAGCCGAAGCGGTTGAGCTAGAAAAACAACGCCTGCGTTCACACTGGGTTCAAGCAAAAAGCCTTCAAGCAGAACAACTCAATAAAACCCTAAAATCGGCAATGAGTCGTGAAGCCAGTTTAGAAGATCTGTTACGCCGCCCTGAGGTCGATTACAAGACATTAATGACCATTGATGGTTGCGGACCTGGTTTAAGCAATCCAGCAGCAGCTTATCAAGTGCAAACTCAAATTAAATATGCGGGTTACATTACACGCCAGCTTGAAGAAGTAAAAAAGCAACAAAGTCATGAAAACACCTTGTTGCCGGTTGATTTACCCTTCGATCAAATATCTGGTTTATCCAACGAAGTTATTGCTAAGTTAACCGAAGCTCGCCCAGCAACCGTTGGCATGGCGGGGCGTATCTCAGGTATTACTCCGGCCGCCATTTCACTGTTACTTATTTTTATGAAAAAGAAAGGTTTGATCAAAAAAGCGAGTTAATTGTTTAATGAATTAATAACTAAATGCCAGTTTTTAAAATTAACTGGCATTTATGTTCGCAATGGCTTTACTTTTATCTCGTTCGTTGTAACTTACTAATAAATTACTATTGCTGTGCAAGGACGCCACAGAAATGCCAGATACTATGACACTGGAACCTGTCACCAGAGAGCAGTTTACTAAAACAAGTAAACTACTGATTATCGAAGACAATCGATTTGAACGTTTGGTGTTAAGACATATATTAGAAACCACGGGGTTTATTTATATTGATGAAGCGGTTAATGGCGTTGAAGGTTTCGAGAAAATTCAAAATAACCAACCCGACCTGATCATTCTTGATATTGAAATGCCAGAAATGAATGGCATTGAATTTTGTAAAAGAATAAGTTCAAATCCAGCCCTAAAACACATCCCTATTATTACCCAAACCGGGCGTAATCGCAGCGAAGACAAACAACAAATTTTTGCCGCTGGCGCTTGTGACTATGTCGCTAAACCTATTGATCAAGCCGAGTTTATTGCCCGGATTTTTTCACACCTTGAACGCACCCGATGGCATGCCGAGTTGGCTCAGTTTCACAGTCGAGTCCAAGACGAATTGGCAATGGCTTCGCAAACACAAAAGATCTTAATCCCGTCGGCCACGGTACTGAGTAAGGTTAAAGACCGATACAACATTGATATTAGACACCATGAACTCACCTGCTCTGAACTTGGTGGTGATTTTTGGGGAATTCATCAGTTGTCCGATCATCAATTAATTGTTTACCTGATTGATTTTTCTGGTCATGGCATTAATGCCGCATTAAATACCTTTAGATTACACACCTTAATGCAGCAATTTTACGAACAATATGACGATCCCGGGGAGTTTTTATCTCAGCTTAACAATGAATTAGCCGCACTACTGCCCACTGGACAGTTTTGTACCGTGTTTTACGGCATTATTAATACCCAAGATCATAGTTTGACTTATGCGACGGCTAGTTGCCCTGCACCATTGGTGTTTCGTCATAATGGCAGTGCTGAAATAATTGATGGCAGCGGTTTTTTATTTGGCACAATTAAAGGTATTAAATACCAAACTCATACTATAGATTTTGCGCCAGGTGACACGTTATTACTCTATAGTGACGCGTTAACTGAGTCACCCGATGTTACGGGTAACTTAATCGATGAAGAGCAAATCATTGGCTACTTCGCCCATGATCATGCAGCAGGTTTTGATAAATTATTAGCCACTATTAACACGCAATACAAGCGTCCTTGGCCGGATGATTTAACCCTGACCAGTTTTTACTTTTCAGCTTAACAGATCACAGCCAATGGCATTTATAGTGATTAAGTCTCGGTTTGCTGTTTGTTTGTCATAATGGCAGCTAACAGCGGCTTTTTACGTTGAATTAATACATTACCAGCAATTACTAGGAGCAAACCAAAGGTTGAATTTATCGTCCACTGGTAGCCCTCATAGAGCGTCGAAGCCGATAATGCGATTATTGGAGTAATGACCAATAAATAAGCGGCATTGTTAGCCCCTAATCGGTCAACTAAAATCAGGTAAACCGTAAAACCAATCACCGAGGCTGGCGCCGCTAAATAAAGCAAACCGCCGATATAATGTAAGCTCGGATCGAAGTTAAAACTTAAGCCTTTGATTAAAATTAATCCGAACAGTGCAATGCAGCCATAAAGCATCGCATAACTGGTGGCAGTAAAAGGTTCAATCGCTTGGCGACTGTTGTGAATACTAATCATATTACCGATAGAAAAAAACCAAGTACCAGCCAGTGCATACAACAGACCAATCAACACATCTTGTGACCATTGAGTCGCGACTAAATCAGTGGCAAATAATAACGATAGGCCACTAAGGCCCACCACAGCACCGAGCCAGAAATTTGCGCTGGTAGGCGTTTTATAAAATAAGCGGCCATGAATGGCATTAAATATTGGCGCGGTCGCCATGACTACGGCCACTAAACCACTGGCAATGTAAGAAGTCGCGCTATAAAAGGCAATAAAATTACAACAAAACAAGCAGAGTCCCTGCAAGGCAAAGAATTTGTGATGAGATACTTTGGTGTTTTGTAACTTATTAAATAATTTGCCAATAATAAACATTAAACTGGCAGCAATCGCAAAACGATAAAAAATTGATACTTCCATCGCGACATCGCCTTGCTGCCACTTAATTGCGATCCACGAAAATCCCCAAACAAAAATCATTAATAAATACAGTAGTGCCGACATAGTAGCCTCTAAATAAACAGTTCTAAGTTGGTTGGCATTATCGGCTCAATAACGGCAGCAAGCTGTCACGATATTTGGCTAATTAACACAATATTGCGGTTACTATTTCAATAGGCGAGTGATTAGGTTGAGCTGTTGCAGATTTATCGTTAGGCTGGGCAAATGAATAAACCAGCTTCACATGTCAGCTTTGAGTTATCGAATAAACTTTGTTTTCGCCAGCGAGCGTTAACGAAGGGTTTACGCTGGGCGCATTATCAAAACGAACAAGACCGCTTATTTTATATCAACGACCAACAGCATACGCTGAGCATGTATATTGAAGGTGGCTTTCAAACTCATCGCACCGACATTCAATCGGTGTATGGTGCACCAGGACGTTTTTGTTTAATGCCCAAAGGCAGTGAAAGTCGGTGGCAGCTTGGTGAACCACAACAATTTATGCACCTATATTTTGACGATAATCATCTTAAGCAATTGGCATTACGGGTGTTTGATCTTGATCCTCGATTGATACAATTGCCAGAATTAACCTTTAGCGAGCACCCAGCACTTGAGGCTTTAGTGCGTCACACCATGTCGAGTATCAATTGGGATAGCAGCGACAGTCAATTAATGATGGAGCAGGTCACCGACACCATTTTGGTAACCTTGTTGCAAAATACCAGTATTACTAAACAGCTGCGTTTGGTTAAAGGCGGTTTGGCGCCGCGCGTAACCCAGCTTATCTGCGACTTTATCCAGGCTAATTATCAGCGTCAGATATATTTACACGAACTCGCAGAGTTGGCGCAGCTGAGTGAATATCATTTTTGTCGAATGTTCAAACAAAGCATGGCGCAAACGCCACAGCAATATTTAACCGAAGTTAGGGTTGAGCGGGTTAAACACCTATTGGGAGCAAGCCAGCAGGGGTTAGCTGAAATCGCCTTGGCCTGTGGTTTTTCAAATCAGAGCCACATGGGGCGTTACTTT
This sequence comes from Gammaproteobacteria bacterium, assembly GCA_013214945.1. Taxonomy (NCBI): domain Bacteria; kingdom Pseudomonadati; phylum Pseudomonadota; class Gammaproteobacteria; species Gammaproteobacteria bacterium. The sequence goes on along the minus strand of JABSRT010000005.1, from coordinate 208,096 downwards.
AAGCAGCTGGTTGGCATTTCACCGAGCGGTTACCGCCGACAGATTTTCCCGTCCATTATTCGTAGTAACTGTAGCTAACAACACTATAACGAGCGACGGAGGTATTACGAACGATGTTTAAGCAAATAAACTTCGGTTTGCACGCTTAAATTGGCCAGCTCTTCGTCTGATAACTCAATGGTTAGGGTATTCGTTTGATGATTGATCTCGCGAATTAATCCATGCTGGCCTAAATAGCCATGATCTTTTAATAAACGTTGGGCCGGGCCAAAGTCGATCATCTCGCCGTGCTCTAACATCAATAACTGATCACATAATTGCGAAATCTCGCGAGCACTGTGGCTAACATAGATCATTGGCAAATGATGTTGCTCGCTAAAATCTTTTATTAAGCCCATCAGTTGCTCCTTAGCTGGCATATCTAGCGCCGAGAGGGGCTCATCTAGCAATAATAACTGCGGTTGTGCAACCAAGCTGCGAATAATAGCAACCCGTTGCTGTTGGCCCGATGACAGCGAATGAGCGGGTTTGGTTAATAACGCCATAATGCCAAAGTCGTCACACAGCTGCATAATATCGAGCGTCGGGTTACTCACTTGGGCTTGAACTAAGGTCAGGTTTTGAAAAACAGACAAATGCGGAAACAGTCGACTATCTTGAAATACCAAACCAACTTTACGCTGCTGTGCCTTAACTGGCCGTTTAGTGCCTAGCCATTGCTGACCGTGAAAATTAATTTGGCCGCTAACCTGAGTTTCTAATCCGGCAATGCAGCGTAATAGGGTGGTTTTACCTGAGCCAGAGTGACCAAAAACGCCACTTATGCCGGTCGCTGGAAACTGACATTTTAAATTAAGCGTAAAGTGTGGATGTTGATGGTTAATATTAATCTGTAATGACATTAGGTTTTATCTTTTTGCTGTAACAGGGTGTAAATCAGCAATAACATCACCAACGAGCTAATTAACAAACCGGCCGCCATTTGATGCGCTTGTTGATATTCCAAGGCTTCAACATGTTCGAATAGGGCGATCGCCAACACCTGAGTTTCACCGGGAATATTGCCCCCGATCATCAATACCACGCCAAATTCACCCAAGGTGTGGGCAAAACCCATGACTGCGGCGAGTAAAAAACTCCGTTTAGTCATTGGTAAAACGATGTAACGAAAACGGCGCCATTTTGACAGGCCCAACGTGGTGGCGGCTTCAAGTTCCTTGTTGCCCAGCGTCACAAAACCCGCTTGCAGCGGCTGCACCACAAAAGGCAATGAATAAATAATTGAGCCAATAAATAAGCCGGTGAAACTAAAAGCAAGGGTGGTGCCAGTAGCCGATTGCCATATCGCGCCGGGCAGGTAATTAGGCGAAAACGCCAGCAGTAAATAAAAGCCCAATACGGTTGGCGGCAGCACTAACGGTAAGGCAACTAAGGCTTCAAAAAAAGGCCGTAATCGTGACTGGCTTTTCGCTAGCCACCAAGCAATACAAGGCCCGATCACCAATAAAAATGCCGTGGTTAAAAATGCCAGTTTGAGGGTTAGCAGCAGGGCGGTTAAATCAGCTGACATCATCAGGCTCAAGTAAATAACCGGCATTTAAAATAGCGGTGGCGCTGTGGTTTTTTATAAAGCTAATTAGCTGACGAGCCAGCGCAACATTGTTGCTGCTACTAAGGATTACACCTTGCTGAATAATTTTAGGATATTGCTCAGCGGGTAACAAACTAAAGTGATTGGTCACCCCAGCATTAATTAGTTGTGAATAAGAGACAATGCCAGATTGAGCATTGCCCGACTCGACAAACTGAAAAGTTTGTACCACATTGTTACCACGCACAAGTTTGCTTTTTACCTGATCTAACAATTGTCTGTTTTTAATGTAGGTATATGCTGATTTGCCATACGGAGCTAATCTTGGGTTGGCGATTGCTAACTTACCTTGCTGTGATGATATGAATGAGTCAATGTTGTGCTGTTGTGGTAAGTACTGAGCCGGTGCCCAAAATGCCAATTGGCCAAGCGCATAAGTAAATAAGGAATCGGCCAAAGCTAAGTGTTGTTTTACTAATAGTTGTGGTCGTTCACTGTCGGCCGACAAAAACAAATCATAAGGCGCGCCATGAGATATCTGACTAAACAAGGTGCCAGACGAGGCGACAATAACGGTGATTCTATCGGGACTTTGCCGTTCAAAATCTTTAACAATGGCATCGATAGTGGTCTTGAAATTAGCCGCTACTGCCAGTTTTAGTTCGGCTGATTGAACGTTTGAATGGCTAATAAAAAGTAACAAAAAAATCGTTGGTAAAAGACGGTTTATCATTGCTCGTGCTCCGGCTGCCAACGAGTCGCTGCCGCCTGATCTGTTTCGCGCGCATCAACCCAAACCAATCCCTGATCCGTTTGTTCTTTTTTCCAAAAAGGTGCTTTAATTTTTAAGTAATCGATTAAAAATTCACAGGCTTCAAACGCCGCTTTACGGTGAGCACTCGTCACACCAATATAAACAATTTGGTCGCCCGGTTGCAGCTGACCAACTCGGTGAATAATAATTGGCTCGCCAATTGGCCAGCGTGATTTCGCTTGTTGTATTATCGCCGCTAAAGACTTTTCGGTCATGCCCGGATAATGCTCTAACGACATGGCCGCAACGTGCTGCTGTTGGTTAAAATCACGGACCTTACCAACAAAAGTAACAATGGCGCCGTAACCATGAGGATTAAGCTGATCGTTGTTGAGTTGCTGGTAAAGCGCACCAATGTCGAAATCTTGAGTTTGCACACTGATCATCAGTTAACCGCCAGTGACCGGTGGAAAAAAGGCCACTTCGTCGCCGTCTTTTATTACGACATCCCAGCTGCTCATTTCTTGATTGACCGCCACCAGTAACTTATCGCGTTGCAATGCCAAATCCCACTTGTCTGCGGTAGCGGCTAATTGATGGCGAATGGTTTCGATATTGCTCAGCGCTGGAGAAAACTCAAGCTCGAGGCCATCGCAACCAACGAGTTCGCGGGTTTGGGCAAAAAATAAAATTTTTAACATCGTTATTCCTAATTATCGGCCTGATGGCACCAGTCGCCCGACTTGCCGCCGGTTTTGGTTAATAACTTAACCTGTTCGATCACCATATCTTTCTGGATCGCTTTGCACATATCGTAAATGGTCAATGCAGCTGCGGTCGCGGCGGTTAACGCTTCCATCTCGACCCCCGTTTTTCCCGAAAGTTTACATCGGGTTAAAATTCGAACCTGATTAAGCTCTGGTTCGGCAATCAAATCGACTTCTACCTTAGTTAACATCAGTGGGTGGCACAAGGGAATAATGTCAGAGGTTTTTTTCGCGGCCATAATGCCAGCTAAACGCGCGGTCGCGAAGACGTCGCCTTTATGGTGATCGCCCTTAATAATCATCGCTAATGTTTGATCGGACATCTTAATGACAGCTTGAGCGCGTGCTTCTCGTTCGGTCACCGCTTTGGTTGTTACATCAACCATGTGGGCTTCGCCATTGGCATTAAGGTGGGTTAAATTCGCCATGTTTATACCTGCTTTACATGCGCGGCGAAATTACACGGCGTGTGGCGAATATCGAGTTGTTCTAGCAATATTCCATCCCAGCCAGTACGGCAAGCACCTGTTGAACCTGGCAAGCAAAAAATTCCAGTGCCATTGGCAAAGCCACCAAAGGCGCGAGATTGCACGGTTGATGTACCAATTTCGGTATATGAAATATGGCGAAATAACTCACCAAAACCTTCTATTTCACGATCTAACAATACCTTGATCGCCTCTGGTGTGCGGTCGCGCTTGGTAAACCCGGTGCCCCCAGTACAAATGATTACCTGAATTTGTTCACTGGCAACCCATTGAGAAATAACGGCTCTAATTTTATAAACATCATCGATTACAATTTGCTTATCACTTAGTGTATGACCAGCGGTCATTAACGAATCTGCTAGAAATTTACCCGAACTATCAGTGGTTTCATCTCGGGTATCAGACACCGTTAATACGGCAATATTTAGTGGCTTAAATTCTTTTGTTGCTTGGTGTCCCATATTAACCTCGGTTGTGGTGAGTTGGCGCTTGTCCTAATAGACAGTCTTGCCATTGCTCAGGTGTATTAACATTAATAAAATTATCGGCTTGAGTTTGATCTGTGGTTATTTGATCTAGGGCCAAATTATTGATCAGTCGATAAACAGATCGTGATCTTTTGTCGTTAGTGCTTAGTTGTTGGTTGATCGTGCACACGACGGCATGATCGATCTTAATGATCATTGGAAATAAACTGTCAGCAAAATAACAGCCATTACCGCGATTTAGTTGATTAAAGAGTGGTTGCAGTAGTTGTGGGCACAAATGCGGCATATCAACAGCAACAATCACTAACCACTGGTAATCGTGAGCAAGCAGGTGCTGGAGCACCGTTAAGATACCGCCGACAGGGCCAAGATCATCAACTTGGTCTGCAATTGCATTTTGTTGCTGGCGATTGCCTTTATTGTCACCACTAATAAAAACTTCGCTGCAGCCGGCTTGACTTAAAATTCGGCTGTTACGAGTCAGCAAGCTTTCATTATTGAGTTCGAGCAACGCTTTGTCTTGACCCATTCGGCTCGACTTGCCACCGGCTAGTACTAACCCTGCAATGTTCAGGCGCTGGTTCATGATGCGGATTCTGCAATCAGGTTAATGCTAATGGCATTGGTTGGGCAAATACTGACACAGCCGCCACAGCCAGTACAATCAAGCAGCTCTATTTTTGGTTGTGATACGCCGCCAAGGCGCGGAGCAAATTTAATCGCGTAAGGTTCGCAGCTGTCTTGGCAACTTTGACAATGAACATTGTTTTGGGCCAAGCATTTATCATTAATGACGGCTTTGTAAGGCCAAGGGGTGGTGGTGGCAATGTCGGTAAATAATGGCACGTTGCAACTAACAACGCAGTCTTGGCAAAAAGTACATTCACCTAAGGCGAAATTTATTTCGGGAAAACCGCCGCTGCCCTTAACGATGATATTTTGAGGGCAGGCGTTAATACAATCATTGCAGCGGCTACAGTGGTCGGTAAAGTGTTGTTCGCTAATGCTCCAAGGCAAGCGCACCGCGGTTTGAGAAGTCAGGCTGCCTTGGGCGGCGCTAAATTTTCCTCGCAATAAATTGCGTCGTGATAATGAAATGTTTTGTGTTGTCACCGCTTAGTACACCTTAGAGCATCGCTAACCATGAATTATTACCTGCAAGCTGGTCATTGCTACAACCATCATTGTCGCGATGGGAGCAAAAATAGCGATCAGTGGCACCAAATTTAATTCTTGTTTAGCTGACTGCTTATCGTTGTTTATCATTTGAGTTACCCATAACCTATTAATTATGATGACCGTTAGCATTGGCCGTTAATGTGGTCATTGTGGCGTAATTCAAACTATTTACTTTGATCTATCTCAGCTTGGCCGAGGTTAACCACCAATCGAGGCTAAATGTGGGGTTTGCCCCGTGTTGCCTTGATGAAGGTAGTGACTGACATCTTTAGTGGCGACGGCTTCATGCAATCGACTAACCAGTTGTTGGCGCTGATCATCACGCTGTAATAAATCGCGAATATCAATGCCGTAATCACCAAACAAACATAAATGCATTTTGCCTAACGAACTTACCCGTAAGCGATTGCAGGTAGCACAAAAATCTTGTGAGTAAGGCATGATTAAGCCGAGTTGCCCTTGGTAATCTGGGTGGCTATAAACTTGAGCTGGACCGGCGTCTTTGGCATTTTCATTGAGTTGCCAATTGTTTGCTTCAAGGCGTTGTTTGATGTGTTCGCCTGAATAATGGTGTTTTTGATAAAAACTATTGGTATCGCCACATTCCATTAATTCAATAAAGCGCATTTCAACGGGTCGTTGTTTGATAAAATCTAAAAACAGCCCTAATTCATGATCATTAAAATTCTTAATTAGTACGGAATTAATTTTTATTTTGTCAAAGCCAACTTCTAGTGCCTTGTCGATGCCGCGCATCACGTCATCAAAGCGGTTAACCCCAGTAATTTTATTAAAGGAATTAGCATTAAGGCTATCGACACTAATGTTGATTTGGTTGAGGCCGGCATCAAACCATTGCTGAGCTTTTTTAGCCAGATTATAACCGTTGGTGGTCATGGCTATTTTTTGGATTTGCGGGGTCGCGGCAATGGTTTCGATTATTTGAGTTAAATCTTTACGTAATGCCGGTTCACCACCGGTGATCCGAACTTTTTGGGTGCCAACTTGGGCGAAAGCTTCAACCGTGCGGCGAATTTCATCGAGCGAGATAAAACAATTTTTTTTGGTGTGCTGATAACCGTCGGGCAAGCAGTATTCACACTTAAAATTGCACACGTCGGTAATGGATAATCGCAAATAGTAAAATTTGCGACCAAAGGAGTCACTTAACTGCATATTTAGACCTTTCCAAATGTGGGAGGCAGCTATATTTCTATCAACTACCCTGGCGATTCTAAGATCACGGCGTTAGCGCCATATTCCCGCAGTGGAAACTTAGGCCGAAAACGCTTCGGTTTATATGCTTTACATCATGCCATAAATAAAAAAAATAGTAAGGATGAAATTTGACCTGTATCAAAGGCGCTCAAATTAGTTTAAATAAAGAATAAAATTGTAGTTTTTCAGGTGGTTATGTTAACCAGAAAAATAACCTTTCCATAATCTGGCGAGCGCTGGCGTTATTTCTGATCCAAACAATTGATCTTGATGACGAGTTTGTTGCCAAACTCCCAGCATTAACGCATGGCTGTTGCTCATTAAGTTTAGCGCCAACGAAGTACTTAATACCGGATATTTCAGACTAAGCAGCTCGGCTAGTTTAACTAATTCAGCTTGAAACCACTGTCGGTACGTCGCGATAAATTCATCGTCTACCGCAGGTTCCAGCGTACTGGATGACAACGCGGCTAAATTTAAAAAAACATCATCACTGGTTGGACGAGCAAAACAATTAATTAACTCGGATAATTGATGAGTTCCAGTTAGGGTTTGCTCGATATGGTCAAACCACTGCTGATATTTTTGCTGCAGCAAGCTTAAAAATAGCGACTCTTTACAAGAAAAATATAAATAGATAGTGCCTTTGGCTTGGCCGCTATTTTTGGCGATGGTGGCGACGGTCGGTAAATGTTGTTCTTGTTGAAATAATGCGGCGGCGACATCGATAATCGCTTGATGTTTTTGTTGCTTATCTGCCTTGGTTTTAGCTTTTGCTGATGTCATCAGACCAACCTATATAATTAATTACCTAAATAGTGCTACGAAACCGCTCAATTATCAACAAACAAGCTGTGCTCGCGACCTTAACTTGCTATCGATCAAAGTTTATTGGGCTTAGTTGGTCAATAATATCGAATTAAGTAGCAAAGTTCGCGGGAGAACACTCAATGCAAAAGAAAATTCAATGGGATCAAGCGCTGATTGAAAAGTACAATTACAGTGGTCCGCGTTACACCTCATATCCAACCGCGTTGGAGTTCGATGATTCCTTTGCCATTGATAACCTAGTAACGGCAATAGACGGCAGCTCCAGTGAAAAGTTGTCGCTATATATCCACATCCCGTTTTGTCACATGCTGTGTTACTACTGTGGCTGCAATAAAATAATTACCCGCCATCGGCACAAGGCCGATCAGTATTTAGAATATTTAGCGCGTGAAATAAAGCAGCGAGCAAAATTATTTAAACACCAAACCGTCACGCAAATGCATTGGGGCGGCGGTACGCCAACATTTTTAAACAAACAACAAATTTCAGCATTGGTCGCGTTATTAAAAAGCGAATTTAACTTTGCCGCCGAGGGTGAGTTTAGTATAGAAATTGATCCGCGAGAAATTGAATTAGATACCCTAGATCACTTGCGCCAAGAAGGTTTTAATCGGATTAGCCTCGGGGTGCAAGACTTTAATAAAGAAGTGCAACAAGCGGTTAACCGTGAACAATCTGAAGAATTTATTTTTGCGATGATTGAACGGGCCCGCGAATTAGGATTTGTCTCGACCAGCATTGATTTAATTTATGGCTTGCCGCTCCAGACACCAGAGAGCTTTACTAAAACGATTGAGCGGGTGATTGAGTTATCACCGGATCGTTTGTCGGTGTTTAACTATGCCCATATGCCAGCGATATTTGCGGCTCAGCGCAAATTAAAAGACAGCGACATGCCTAGCCCACGTGACAAGCTGCAAATTTTAGAAAATACCATTAACCAGTTAGTGGCGGCTGGTTATCAATACATTGGCATGGATCACTTTGCCAAACCCGATGACGAATTAGCTATTTTGCAAAATAAGGGCGAACTGCATCGAAATTTCCAAGGTTATACGACCCAACAAGAGTGTGACTTATTGGGATTAGGCGTGTCGGCAATTAGCCAAATTGGCAACTGTTATGCCCAAAACCAAAAAGATATTAAGCACTATTACAGCGATATCGATCGCCAAGAACACGCGTTATGGAAAGGTGTTAGCCTTAATCAAGATGATTTTATTCGCCGCAAAGTCATTAAACAGCTTATTTGTCATTTTGAATTAGACTTTGCCAGCATTGAAGCGATGTGGGATCTGAACTTTGAACAATACTTTGCCCAAGATCTGCAGTTGCTGCAAACGTTCATTGATGACCAATTGGTTACCTATCAAAACCGCACACTAACCGTTACCGCCAAAGGTGAATTGCTCATCCGTAATATCTGCATGTGTTTTGATGTTTATTTACGAGACCGAGCGCGGCAACAGCAGTTTTCCCGCGTGATTTAATTGCCTAACTAGCTCTAAACTTATATGCCCAAGTGAGCTGATTGGCTCTGTTTTACTAAGATGTCGGGCCATGTTGTATCACTGTGTCGTCATTCGTACAGTAAGTCGCCGTAAACCCATTACTACTCGGCGGACTTCCAGATGCTAATGGCATCAGGATTTAGCCTTCGTTTGAGGCGCAGAGCAGCATCTCGGCAATAGCTCCTGCATTGTTCTTATAATATTTAATCAAGCGCTAGCCAAGGATAATAGCGGTGATAAATGATGCTTAAATTCGCGCTCTAAAATATATCTGACTGGTCATTTCATAAAAAAAAACTCTGCTATAGTAAATGGAGCAAAACATGCCATTGGAATAAATATAACTACGGATAGTTAACAATGATCATAAATAAACTTCGTGTTTCATCGCTCTTACTTACAGTCACTATTTTTCTTTGCTCGGTTGCCGAATTAATATTATTAGAAATAAAGTACCAAATGTTTTCTGGTGGCTTCTTACAATCGCATCAATTAATTGGCGCAATTGAGGTGGTACTTTTCTGTGTTTTGTTACTCGCTTATAACAGTGTTATTTATGGGACAGGTTACATTATTTTTAAGCTGATTTTGGGTAGATTTCAAAAAAATGATAGTTTAATCGCCTTTCACTTTATGATGACGGCGGGCATCATAACCGCTTCAGCCTTAGTTATTCAGTTTCAACTCCACAAATACTTTTCTGATGCGATGAATTTAATTTTGATTAAAAATATTGCCGGTGGAGAACTACAAAATGCCTTAATGTACGTGATGGAAGAGTTTGTATTGCTGCTGATTGGCTGTGCGGTTTTATTCATTTTGTATATCGCAATTTATGCTGTGGTTAAAGGTCGTTTGTTAAGATGGGCTGCCGCAGAGCAAGCCGTAATAGCTAAATCTAAACAATATTATAGCGCTCAGGTGTTGGTGGTGTTCGTTATTACAATCTGCAGCACCTTACTTGTTAATCAATATCAAGATGTCCGCTACAACTTAAATAAAAGCAACGCGTTTTCTCTGATTGTTGCCAGCTTAGATAAGCTAAGTGATATTGACGGTGATGGTTTTGGTAGTTTTTCTTACCCGATTGATTTTTCAATTTTTAACGCAAATAATTACCCTGGTGCGTTAGATATTCCAGGCAATGGCATCGATGAAGATAATTTGTTCGGAGACTTTAAGGTCACGAACACTGCAGCTGAGATAACTAGCGCAACTAAGTTTGACAAGCACCAGTTTGCAGCTCCACTTAAACATATCATGATTATTGTGATGGAAAGTGCTCGAGCTGACGTCATAGGAAAACGGATTAATGGTAAGTTAGTTGCCCCTAATTTAATGAAGATAAAACAGCAGGGTAAATCTTTTCAGCAAGCTTATAGCCACACGGGTTACACCGCATCATCTCTTGGCAGTTTGTTCTCTGGCCGGATCGGTAAAATTAAGCCGGAGCAATCACTTTATCCCATTTTAGACGCTAATGGATTCCAGCTAGCTGTGTTCTCAGGTCAGGATGAAACATGGGGCAGGCTCGATAAGAAACTTGGCACTAAAAAGTATGCCGATTACTTTTATGATGCCCAGACCGGGGTCGACCTGCGAGTTTTTCCATCCCGTTTACCTAGCAGCATAAAATTAAGTGAAGAAACATTATGGCAGCAGTTTAAAGGCTATTCTGATGGGCTCGACTGGCAACAACCGCAGTATATTTACTTTAATATGCAAGCGGGTCACTTTCCTTATTATCATTCAAAAATGAAAACAGAGTTTGTTGCAGCAGGGATCCCACGATCAAAAATTAGCATTGAAAATAAAGATTGGCTCCATCGCACGTATTGGAACGCGATGAATCATGCGGATAACTATATTGGCGAGATAATAAACGAATTAAAAAGTAAAGGGCAATGGGACAATACCTTACTTATTATTACCGGCGATCACGGCGAGGAGTTGTTTGATAATAATCACCTCGGGCATGGTTTTTATATGAGTGAGCAGCAAACAAAAATTCCATTTTTAACCAATCAAAAAGATTTTGATATAGCTGAACCTTTTGGTCTGTCAGAGGTTAAAAATCATATTTTAAATTTCGTTTTTGGTCAGAAAAAAACAACTAAGGATCAAACCGATGAAAATAAGTTTGTGTTTCAACTTATTGGGCCGTTAAACAACCCTAACCGAATTGGTTTACGCTATGGCGGTTCACAGCAAATAATTTTCGACCTGCGCAATATGCAAGTGATGCCCCTAGGCAGTCGTCGCTGGTTGACGTTACAAGCTGCGATGGCAAACGATGACATTAAAGCGCAGCTTAAAACATTAGTGCTGCATTGGGAAAATTTAAGATGGCAGAGTCACCTCGTATCAAATAAACCAACTGTTAACAGTTAATTATTTAAGCTAACATAAAGCCTCGATATATCGTGGGCATTGCAATGACGACCAATATAAAACAATACTTAGCTAATTCTGAGTTACTGCTCAATGCCGTAGGTGAAGGTATTTATGGATTTGATCTCAACGGCGATGCTGTTTTTATTAATCCGGCAGCCGAGCAAATGACCGGCTGGTTATCATCGGAATTGCTAGGTCATAACATTCATCAATATCATCATCATAGTCACGCTGATGGTTCTGATTATCCTGCCTGTGACTGCAAAATTTATGGCACCTTGTTAGACGGCATCAGCCGCCAGGTCAAAGGCGAAGTCTTTTGGCGCAAAGACGGCAGTTATTTCCCGGTTGAATATACCACCACCCCAGTTTATCGAAACAAACAGATTATTGGCGTAGTCGCCGTGTTTCGCGATGTCAGCGAGCAAGTCGCCACGGAGCAATCATTGCGTGAAGCATTGACTCGAGTTGGCCAATTAACCGAGCAGTTAAAAGCAGAAAACACCTACTTACAGGCCGAATTGCAGCAGCAGTGGTCGATTGACGGTTTAGTGGGGCACAGTCAAGTCTTTAAACAAATGACCCAGCAGCTGGAATTAGTCGCAGCCACCGACAGTACGGTCTTGATATTAGGGGAAAGTGGCACTGGCAAAGAGCTGGTGGCCAGAAATCTTCATCGCTTAAGTTCGCGTGCTCATTCGGCGATGGTTAAAGTTAATTGCGCCGCCTTTAGTGCTAGTTTGCTCGAATCTGAATTATTTGGTCATGAGAAGGGATCGTTTACTGGCGCGACTGAAAGGCGTAAAGGGCGGTTTGAACTGGCTAATCACAGTACTTTGTTTCTTGATGAGATCGGCGAACTGTCGCTGGAGGCGCAAAGCAAGTTACTGCGGGTATTGCAAGAGCACGAATTTGAGCGTGTCGGCGGCAGCACCACCATTAAAGTTGATATTAGGATCATTGCTGCAACCAACCGTAATTTGATGCAAATGGTCCAACAGGGACTGTTTCGGATGGACCTCTATTACCGGCTTAATGTTTTTCCAATTGAGTTGCCGCCACTGCGCCAACGTCAGCAAGATTTGGCGTCACTGTGTCAGGTGATAATCGAAAAGCTTAATAAAAAGCTTGGAAAACAGATAACTGCGATTAGCAATAAAACCTTAGCAACGTTTAAGCAATATAGCTGGCCGGGTAATATCCGCGAGCTGCAAAACGTGTTGGAGCGCGAGGTTATCTTGGCCAGTGGTCATATTTTAGAACTAAAACAAAATTTGCTCGATCATCAACTGGTCAAAAAGCCACAGTTATTAAACTTGGCCCAAGTCGAAAAAGATCACATTACTAAGGTATTGCAGCACTGCCAGTGGCGTATTGGTGGCCAAGACGGTGCCGCTATTATTTTAGGGATGCCTGACAGCACTTTGCGCTCGCGCATGAATAAATTACAGATTAAACGGCCTGTTTAATATTAATTAAATCATGAAAGCTAAGCCACGATATATCGAGTATAGGTGAAATATCGTGGCCTGGTTGACGCTGAGTCAAATATTAATTCGTTATTTTTCATTGCATTAAGGTGTTTGTCGGTTTGGTTCGATTATTGCTATCTAAGGGGGAGCATTAATCCAACGACAGATAAAAACCATGACAATCGAGATAAACCCGAAAGATCTTATAATTACCCCCAAATCAACCGATGGCACCATTTATGTGCGACAACAGCACGGTTACTTTCAGCGTTTAAGGCGTTATATCGGCGGCTTTTTAATGTTGCTGTTTATTGCGCTGCCATGGCTGACGATTAATGGCAAACCTGCAATTTTGCTCGACCTTGATTTGTTACAGTTTCATGTGTTTGGCATGACCTTATTTCCGCAAGATTTTACCCTGATCGCAGGCATGTTTATGGTTGCCGCTTTTATTTTGTTTTTTATGACGAGTTGGTTAGGGCGGGTCTGGTGCGGTTTTTTATGCCCACAAACCGTTTGGATGTTTGGCTTTGTCTGGATCGAAGAAAAAATCGAAGGCAGCCGCAACCAAAGAATTAAACTCGACCAGCAGCCATGGTCACTCAATAAGTTGAGAAAAAAAATCCTAAAACATAGCGCGTGGCTGCTGGTGGCTTTTTTTAGTGCCACCACTTTTGTTTCTTATTTTATCCCAGTGATCGAGTTATATCGCACCATGGCGCAGTTGCAATGGTCTGGTTCAATCAGTTTTTGGGTCGGTTTATTCACCATTTGTACTTATGGTAACGCCGGGTGGCTACGTGAAAAAATGTGTCATCACATGTGTCCTTATGCCCGTTTTCAGTCGGTGATGTTTGACCAAGAAACTTTAGTGGTCGCTTATGATGAAAATCGTGGAGAAGGGCGTGGTAGGCGCAAGCGTAAAGACGATCATAAGGCGATGGGGTTAGGCGACTGTGTTGACTGTAACTTGTGTGTCGATGTTTGTCCGGTTGGCATCGATATTCGTGATGGCCTGCAATACGAATGTATTGATTGTGGCGCTTGTGTTGATGCCTGCAACCAAACGATGGCGCAATTCAATTATGCCCCTGGCTTAATCAGTTATACCAGCGAGGCGAGGTTAGCAGGTGCTGGCGCTGGTTTTATCCGGCCTAAAATTATTGGTTATGCACTTATTTCGTTGCTGGTGGTGACTGCAATGATTGTTTCGGTCGTGCAAACAGTGCCGCTAGAAGTCGCAGTATCACGAGATCGCAATGTGTTATATCGCATTAACAATAATGACGACATTGAAAATAGTTACCAATTGAAACTACTAAATAAATCAACGACCACTATGGAGTATCAGCTTAGGGTATTAGGACTCGTTGGGATCCAAAGCAGCATTAATAAGCCAATTTCAGTTGCCGCGGGCCAATCAGTGACCGTGATAGTCACCTTAACCGCAGCCACCGATGATATAAAACAATCAGTAACTAAATTAACGTTAAGCATTACGGCAGCAGCAAACCCAGATATTAAGACCAATGCAGAAACTCGATTTTATGCAATGTAGTAATTAACTAGTACTTTAGTACCAAAATTGGCGCATGAAAGAGCGCTACTGATAGCGATACTATTATTATAATTTACACCATAACAATGGTATTGCTAAATAAGTAATCTGGAAACGCTTAAAAAATGTTAAAACATTGTGGTTATTTAGATCGTTTTGTAGTATTAAAGTATTAGTTATGTTGTTTCTTATCATGGATCGATTATCAATTGCAGGCATCTCTCGCATCGCTTTTGCTGAATTATTAACTCAGCCTCGTACAGCGACACTGAAAATAACATAGAAATTAAGCGTAATTGTCTTAATCGACTTTTAATGCTCGGTGTCGCCTGATGCTATTTTTTGTCGCAGGCAATCGCTTCTTAAACCATGATAACAGCAGGATGTATGATGATTTTTAAATATCAACTTGGCTTTAAAAGTAAGCTGCGGCTAGTAATAATTTTGGCCTTGGTCGGTTTCACGGTTCTTTCTGGCATTTCATTTAACACCCTAGAAGTGCTTAGCTCAGCTTCGCAGCGAGTCGATAAAATAAATAATAACGCTAACTTGCTAAAAACTTTGCAGCTGCAAGTATTGAACTTGCACAGTAAACCAGACGGGGCGGCGTTACAGCAATTAATTCCAACATTTGACGATAAGCTACAATCGTTACAAGGTGAGCTTACTGGCACCGAAGCTGAAGTTATTGCTGATATCAAAAAATCATTACAAGCTTGGGTTGAGCATAAACAGCAATGGCAACAACAAAAAGAGCTATTGGGAGTTGGGCCAGGACAGGGTTATCGTCAAGTGCTAAGCGATAAAATGGAGGCGATTAAAAGCTCAATGTTTTCAACGTTTGCCAAACATTGGCGTAAGTTTGAAGTGGGCGTCGATGCCTATCTTGAGCATCGTGGACCAGAGCAGCGCCAACAAGCTTATGCAGGTTTAGAAATCTTTGAAGCCGAAACAAAAAGAATGTCGTTCGATGATTATTACGGCGATAAAGTGGCTGAAGTTAAGGTTGCGCTATCTGCTTTAGTCGACGCCATTTCGGGCATGGCTGAACAACAAAACCAGGCCGATTTAGCTTATCAGACCTTTGCATCTGGCATTGAAAGTTCGAATATTTACCTGCAGAATCAGTTACTGTTGGCGCAAACCAACGCACAAGAGGCGAATGCGCAAGCTAAGTTATTAATCTTAGGGGTGTGTATTGGCGTGGCTTTATTGGTCGTGGGTTTTTTAATTCGGATTAGTCATGACGTGGTAACGACCTTAGAGAATATGTCTCAGGTTTTGTATAAATTAGCCGATGGCGATTTAACCCAACGTTTGGCGGTTAACGAAGCTCGCAACGATGAGCTAGACAAAGTCGGCATGGCCGTTAATAAAATGACATCAGCACTGAGTGAAGTGTTAACCCGAGTTACGGACAGTAGCCAAACGTTAGATCAAGGTGCATCCGACTTATCGAGTAACTTGTCAGAAATGGTCAGCAACAATCTAGAAACAGATCAGCAAGCAATGTCGATGGCGACAGCGACAGAGCAGATCAGCTGTACTATTAACGATATGTCGCAAGCGATAGACGCTGCGCATCAGCAAGCTCAACAAGCTCATTTGTCGGCGGAACAGGGTGGTGAGGTTATCAACAGTGCCATTGGAAGTTTGAGTGAATTAAGCATAGTGTTTGATAAGCTCAATAGTCAGGTGCGAGAATTAGAAGTATCATCAAAACGAGTTGATGGCGTGATTGAGATGATCAACAGTTTAGCCGGACAAACCAACTTGCTGGCGCTTAATGCCGCCATTGAAGCGGCGCGTGCAGGTGAGGCAGGGCGTGGTTTTTCGGTTGTTGCTGATGAGGTCCGTAATCTTGCGGGTAAAACCGTGCAAGCCACCCAAGATATTGCTGACATTATCGGTGAAATGCAAAATGGTACCCAGTCGTTATTACTGGCCATGGACGAGGGCAGTCAACACGTTAAGCACGGTAGAGATTTAGGCGATAAAGCGGCAACCGCGGTCGAACAAATTAAATTGCTGGTGCAAGATGTGACCGAGCGTAACAAAGAGCTGTCGGTTAATATTGAAGATGTTTCTGAGTCTACGACCATGATTGCTAAAAGCATGGACAGTGTCGCAGCTAATGTCTCGAACAATAAAGAACAAAGTCAGGTAATTGAGCGTTATGTTAATGATACCAGTGAAAAATCAACCGAGCTGTTGATGATGACCAAGCGTTTTCGTTGCAGCCCTGTCGCCTAAGCTAACGCTGGAATTTAATAATAATAGCGCCACTGGGCGCTGTTATTCTTTTAGGGTATTGAGCAATTCACAGTTTTAGGTGCCATTGTTAGATATTAAACCGTTATTGTGGTAATTTAGCGACCTAAATTTTTGGAGTTAATTATGATCAACAACCTAGTATTACGCCGTTTACGTTACGCACTTAATTTACGTGAAAGCGAAATGGTGAAAACTTTTGCTTTTGCCGATTATGTAATGAAACCAGCAGCGATCAGCGATTTGCTAAAGAAAGAGCTAGAAGCGGGTTTCGTTGAATGTACTGATGTGGTACTTGAGCGTTTTCTTGATGGTCTAATTATCCAGCGACGCGGTGTTAAAGAAGGTGCAGGCCCTTATCAGCCAAGCACTGAGACTGTGCGTTTAAATAATAATATTATTTTGAAAAAGCTACGCATTGCGTTAGAACTGCATGAAAAAGATATGCTTGAAATCATGAAAATTGCTGACTTTAAATTTACTAAGTCAGAATTGGGTGCATTCTTTAGAAATCGCAATCACCGCAACTACAAGCCTTGTGGCGACCAAATGATGCGTAACTTCTTAATGGGTGTGTGTGAAAAATACCGTCCAGGTGAAGATAAAAAAGCGTAATTATTCGGTAATTTAGACACTAAAAAGGCAGCCAAATGGTTGCCTTTTTTATGTTCAGGACGAACGGTATATCGCGGTGACAGGATGTCAAAGAGCGATGATGTTAACGACTAAATGGATTTAGGAGTTAGAGCGACGCAGGACGCCAAACCCTTAGCGCTTGTTACACTTGTCGATTAACTGTTGTTTTTCCTGCGGCGACAAGTAAGCCATTTTCAGACCATTTTGTTGCAATTGCAGCAACTCATTATCCGTTAGGCCAATCATCTTAGCCGCTTGGTTATATTCATAACCAATCTCAATGTCGCTAACACCGGGATCATCAGTATTAAGTGATACTAACAAGCCGTGTTTTAAAAACTGCTTAATCGGGTGCGCTTGATAGCTTGCGACTGTGCTGGTTTGAATGTTACTAGTTGGGCAAGACTCGATCCCAATTTGGTGCTGGGCCAGATAATCCATTAACTTAGGATCTTCAATCGCTTTAACCCCGTGGCCAATGCGGTTAGCACCCAGTTGCTCAATCGCATACCAAATAGCTTCAGCCCCAGCCGCTTCACCAGCGTGCGCGGTAATTTGCAAACCACTGTCGCGGGCTTGCTTAAATTGGTTTAAAAACAGGTGGCTTGGAAAGCCTAGTTCGTCACCGGCTAAATCGACAGCAACCAACTGATCTTTCTGACTTAACAAGGCATCTAATTCAACCTGACAAGCGTCAACGCCAAAGGTACGCGACAAAATACCAATCAAGTTAACCTTCACATCAAAGTCTGCTTGGCCTTGCTTTATGCCTTCAACCACAGCTTCAACCACGCCTTGAGCATGTAATTTATGGCTCATCGCCATATAACCTGGGCTAAAGCGTAATTCGGTATAGTCGATGCCTGCATTGAAGGCGTCTGCCACATTTTCATAAGCAACGCGGCGCACTGCTTCATAATCGCCCAAAACGCCAACCATCCAATCGAGTTTACTTAAAAAAGCCACTAACGACGGTTCTTTTTCAACGACTTGAACGTGGGGTTTTAACGCAATTAGGTTGTTAGCTGGTAGCTTAACATTAAAGGTTTGTGCTAAATCGAGAATGGTTTGCAGCCGAATATTACCATCGAGATGGCGGTGAATATCGGTAAGAGGAATGCTTTTATTTATCATTATATTGTCCTACATCGCTATATTATTTGAACTACTGATCCGAACGGGTAGCTGTTATTTTTTAATCATAGCAACTATTTTACGCCCTTGTTGCTGGTAAGCCCTAAACCTTTGCGCCAGCTCACAAGGTAAATTGTCATCGGCGATCGGTTCAAAACCTAAGCGCAAATAAAAGAGTTCAAGATGGTTAAGCGCAAAAGTATAACAAGGTGATTGTTGATTAACTAATGCTTCGATTAGCTGCGAGGCAATGCCTTGCTGGCGATAATTATCGTCAACATAAACACCGGTTAATAAGTGGTATTTATTGACTATCGGTGCCAGACGAGCGACCGCGATAATGACGGCGGTAGATGTCGCACTTTTTGCTGTTGAGTTGTCTCGGGCAACCCACACCATATCACCGCCACTGGCTTTGGCTCGGGCGCCCACTTGTCGATAAAACTTATTGGCTAGCGGCAGTTTTATCGCGGGTAATTGTTGGTAATTTATATCTGAATTTGTCAAGTTATTCTTCGGCAAGATTGGTCGGTGTTTTTAAGGGAATAATTTTTATTAAAATATTTAAAACCTGTTATACCAAATGGTAATCGGTAAACCTCAATCTTTGATTATACACAGTTTTATTTTTATATTTTTTTTTTAACCAATGTCCGTTTTTTGTTTTAATATGAGATTGTGTTAAAAACGACCGAATTGCCGTGTTGAAGTATTGGAATAATGGGTGCGGATTGTTACCATCGAATTATAATCACCTAATATCTGCATATTTTGGTTGGTTGTAAAGTAATTGAAGTTTTTTAAAGTAGTAGGTGTTACCTAAGATAAAGTTGGTTTGTTTAGCCTCTAAATAATTTATAACGCACAGATAGAGAAAAGCTTGCATGAAAGAGTTTATTTACTATAAAAAGCCAGTCTTATTAAATAGTGTACACCACTGTAATTACTGGTTAGTGCCTATTGCTGGTAACTATACCTACGCAAAAAACACTAATAGCGTATTGATTAATGTAGATGAGTTCGTCAAAGTGGCGAGCCAGTGCGCCATTGTATTTACTCAGAACTGCGAATCGTCGATTCAGCCAATGGTATTGCTAGGCACTAAAGCTGGTGAAAATGATTGGATTGATGCTCAAGGGAGATGGATTGGTCGCTATATTCCTGAATTTATTAAGTTGTATCCATTTGTTCTGTCAGCAAGCCATGAACAAGCCAAGCTAAACGTATGTATTGATGAGGCGTACGCAGGTTTCTCTCGGCTACCTAAATCTGGCTCCTTGCCGCTGTTTACTGAAAAGGTGCAGGGGCCTGCGTTGAAGCAGGCGATGAAAACTTTAATTAGCTTTCAGCATTCGAGTATTAAAACTGCAGCTTGGGTGGCGAAGCTGCAGCAACTGGAGTTACTGATGCCTCTTAGTTATAAAGGCGATAAAAATAACCTTTGGGTGATTGATGAGCGCAAGCTACAAAAAATGGATGATCAGCAAGTTGTATCATTATTTCGCCATGGTGAATTAGCGTGGATATATAGTCATTTGTTATCATTGTTTCATTTATATAAATAATCAGAACACTAACTAAACAGCCAGAGGTTTTGGTGACAATAAAGCTAACCTAATTCTAAGCAATGTATTTATTTCAGCTGATTTTTTCATTAAATACTAATAACTTTGGGAGTCCAATTTTTTACTGTTGCTCTGCTTTCCCGTCCGGCCTATCAACTAGCGCATTGAGCGCTATGTTGTCTTAACGTCAGCAGGTATAATAACGCCATTATCCCCTTTTGGTTGGACTCCCTATGACGAATAATAACGACGGTAATTACCAAAATAACCCACTGCACGGCGTTGGCTTAGAAGCGATGTTGGTTGAACTTGTTGATCACTACAGTTTTGAAATTCTTTTTGCTTACTTAAATATCAATTGTTTTAAAAACAAACCAAGCATTGAGTCTGCCAATAAGTTTTTAAAGAAAACCGTGTGGGCGCGTGAAAAAGTTGAAGCATTTTATTTGTATCAATTAAAAAGTTTACCGCGTGCCTCTGATTCGCAGTTTGAATTACCACCGCGTGACCGCACCATGCCAATCGAACAACAGCCGGGCACCCCTGCCGAGTTAAGTTTGGAAGATGCCGAACAGTTACGTGAAGTGCGCGAAAGCAAAGCTGCAATGTTTGAACGCGGCGGTCGAACTGGGCGTCCTAACTCAGGTTCACGCCCAAGCTCAAACGCACGCTCTGGTTCTAGCTCAAGCAGACCGTCTAGCCGTTCTCACACGCCAGCTGCACCAGCTGCCGATGTCGATCCGTGGGCTAACTGGAAAAAGTAATTCCAGTATTGTTAGCGCGGATATCTAATTCGCGCTAACAATGTCACCGCTATCGACACAACCATTCATCTTATTTTGTCTCGCTTCGTCCCATCTAAAATCGCTTATCAGCAATACCGCTCCTATGTATGAAAAATTGTACTAAACTACTTTTTATTACGTAACGCTGCGCTCAATTAGAGTCGCCAGCTATTTCCAACAACTAGAATTTTACTCACATCATAAATTACAACAGTTCCAATAGTCACAGGTTTAAATGACGGAGCAATGCAATTGAATAAAACTCACTACATTATTTTACTCATTAATGTTGCAGCGATCGCCTTGAATACTCAAGCGAGCCAACCCGAACCCCCTGTGTTGACCGTAAAACCTCAGACTGATGCTTTTGAATTAGTTGTCAGCGCAGCAGTCCCGATAACGTTGTTCTACAACAGTCAGCAAAAACCAAAGGCTTGGACCAATCAACGGGGGCAAGCTAAAGGATTTGCCTTCGATGTAGCGGCAGCAATTTTAAGCCAGGCAAAAATTAAATTTATTGCCAAAGGGGTCCCGTTTAATCGTGGCTTAGAGCTGACAAAAAAATGTGAAGGCCTGATGACCGGGGTATTCAAAAACAAAGAACGGCAAAAAAGCTTAAGCTACTCATTGTCGATAGTGCCAGATAAGGCGGTGGTTGTTACCCGAGCCGATTCGAGCTTTGAGTATAAAAAAATGAGTGACTTAAACGATAAACATATAGCCTACTTACGTGGTGGAACATTTGGCGATGAGTTTGAGCAGGCCGTTGGTAAATTTACAGTAGCAACGCTGCAGGAACCAACGACAATGCTAAAATTATTATTAAAAGGTCGAGTGGAGGTGGTGATTTTAAATCCTGGACGTGCGACCGTCGAATATGCAGCTCAGAATGCTGGCATCGATATGGATCAATTAAAAATCGCGCCAATACCGTTGGCACTAGTGGACAATTACCTCGTATTTTGCAATCAACAACCCAAAAAAAATCAACCGATGCTGCTGCGA
This sequence comes from Gammaproteobacteria bacterium, assembly GCA_013214945.1. Classification (NCBI taxonomy): domain Bacteria; kingdom Pseudomonadati; phylum Pseudomonadota; class Gammaproteobacteria; species Gammaproteobacteria bacterium. The sequence continues at coordinate 186,449 of JABSRT010000005.1, read as the reverse complement.
ATAAACGCCGCAATAACCACGCTAAAACAAAATGGTCTGATCGACCAAATTATGGCTGGCTATTAAGAGCGGTGGATCAAATAAATAATCCATAACAACTACTCAATAATGATATAAGGCTCGCTGAATTTTTTATTCATGCCGTGCCTAATGCCAGCGTAAATATTTTATTCAACCAGCAAGGTGCTGAAATAGCTGGAGTTACTTCGCTTGGTACCACTTACGACTAACTAAATTTGGGTAAGCAGTTTCAAAGTTCTATGCTTCTTCTAAAGGAACAGGAGGTAGGTCTGTACTTTCAGGTGGTTCTTCACCACCTGAAGGGCCATCAGAACGCTCGCTTTGTACTATTTTACCGGCAAAGCAGCCAATAAATGCATTTTCACCCGGGCCAGCTGAATGGTAGTGGTAACCTCGTGTTTCATCACTGTGGCCACGACATTGATCTAAATCGGTTGCTTCTTCACCGTCTTTATTCAACATGGTATAAATTGTAAAACCATCGAGTACATAACCAAAAGCGCCGCCATGGCCGTCGGCTTAAAATTCAACACTAGAGCAAGATCCATCGCTGTGGTAATGATAGCCAGGAACAGGCTTTACATGATTAGCGCAGTCGTTAGAAGCTGCAATGGAGAAGGTACTTAAGATATTTTCAGTTGGATCCGCACCGTTCTCACTCGATTTACAACCGGTAAATAGTAGAGATACGCCTATGGCAAGGCTGGTTGTTAGCATCATTTTCATTAGTAAATCTTATATAAATAAAATCAAAAAATAGCAAAGTAATATTTTATAATTAGTATGATTTCAGGCGGCTAAACCGCAATTGAAACGATTGGTTAATTTACCATTTTATTGCGCTAAAACTATGTGAAGAGTGTGTTGAATAATGGATAAATAAGGCGTAAAAAGAAGATGAAAGGTTGATTATGTCTGCGATATTTTTATTTCTTGAACGACTATTTTATAACTTCGGTTAATTGGAGTGAGATAGTTATTCTAACGACACGAGGGTATTACCAATGAAAGCATTATTGTTAGGTTTATTAATTAGCATATCTTGCGCGGCGCAACAGGTTACTTATCAAGTTGATGGGCAAGACTATCAAGGATATTTTGCTAAAGCACTGGGTGGCTCCAAAGGCAGTGTTTTGCTGATACACGATTGGGATGGATTGACCGATTACGAAGAAAAGCGTGCCGATATGCTTGCTGAGCAAGGTTACAATACTTTTGCGGCAGATCTCTACGGTGCAGGAAATCGTCCCGTTGAAACCAAAGCCAAAAAAGAACAAACGGCTAAGTTATATAAAGATCGTAAAAAGATGCAGCGCTTAATTTTAGCGGCGATTACTGAGTCAAAAAAATTAAGCCAAGATGAGATGGTGGTAATGGGTTATTGCTTTGGTGGTGCGGCAGTTTTAGAGCTTGCTCGTTCAGCAAAAGCGCCGGACGTAAAAGGCTATGTAACCTTTCATGGTGGTTTAGCTACACCTGAAGGACAAAATTATAATAATTTAACTGCGCCACTTTTTATTGCTCATGGTGGTGCTGACACCGCGATCCCATTGAGCCAGGTCGCAGACTTAGGTGCTAAACTTGAAGCCGTAAATGCAGATTATGAAATTCAAATCTACTCTGGTGCCCCCCACGCATTTACAGTCATGGGATCGAGGCGTTACCAAGAAGTAGCAGATAAAAAATCATGGAATGCATTTTTAAATTTTCTTGAGCACAACTTGAATAAATAACCTGCTCTTGCTACGTGAAAACGCCTTGCTAGCACGGATGCTGGTACTTAAATTATGCGCTTGGCTTCAATGTGTTACAAAACTATTATCCATACCTTCGGTTAAGCCAAGGCGTCACCAACAGTTCGAAAACAAATTGTTGGTTGTACTTAAACTCATTTATTAACACCTGACGGGTCTTTTGATAACAAGGTGCCAGAGAGATAGATCCTAATTACAGCGCGTTAACACATATTCCCTCTTGATTTTTTTTCATCGGTTTTAAGTTGTTTTTGCTGACAGAGCTAACTCGATTGGACTTTACTAATAAACGTGTTTATTGTGCTGCTACCATCAGGCTCGACCAAGGCTATGTACCAGATTGAAGACGTTAAATAATACACTACTGACTAATATTCTAGAGCAAGTAAGACCTTTGCTTGGCAGCGGCAAAGTTGCCGATTACATCCCCGCATTAGCGCAGGTTAGTGGTAATAATTTAGGCATTGCCGTGTGCACTATTGACGGTGAAGTTTTTCAGGCCGGTGACTGTGAGCAGCCATTCTCAATCCAAAGTATCTCCAAGGCCCTGAGTTTGACCTTGGCTATTTGTAATTTTGAACCCGAGGAAATTTGGTCACGAGTAGGCAAAGAGCCTTCTGGCCAAGCATTTAACTCAATCATCCAATTGGAATTTGAGCATGGAGTGCCACGTAATCCATTTATTAACGCCGGTGCGTTAGTGATCAGCGATTTATTGGCCGACAAGCTCAATACGCCTAAATATTCCTTAATGGAGTTGGTACGTCGATTAGCGGATAACCCTAAAATTCAATTTAACAAGAATGTTGCCCGCTCTGAATTTCAGCATTCAGCGCGCAATAGTGCGATTGCTTATTTAATGAAAGATCACGGTAATTTTAATAATGACGTTGATAAAATTTTAGTCGATTATTTTCAAGCGTGTTCAATTGAAATGAACTGCATTGATTTGGCTAAAACCTTTAGTTATTTAGCGAATCGCGGTATTCCGGTAGGCCAAAATAAGCCGCTTATATCAGGTAAATCCTGTAAACAACTCAATGCGTTACTAGCAACCTGTGGTTTATATGACGAAGCGGGTGACTTTGCATATCGGGTTGGCATGCCAGGAAAATCTGGCGTCGGTGGTGGCATCGTTGCGGTTATTCCGGGAGAAATGAGCATTTGCGTGTGGTCGCCTGAATTAAATCCATCGGGAAATTCACTCGCCGGAATCGCAGCACTAGAATTGTTAACTGATAAATTAGACCGGTCAATATTTTAAGCGGTCATACAAATCTGGACAAGTTAGGTAGGGCGGAAAAAGCGATTGAATTTCAATTTCATTTTATGCGTCCTTCCTTTCCGTTTGCTTTATGCAATCAAGATAATATCAATTTAGCTTGCTCTATTATTCACTAAGGTTGTTATCTAGGGTTTTTAGCGAACGCAGGAATAAACCTAAACCGCCAACGGCTAGCACTAAAATCGTGATTAACTCGAACGCTGACATGGTTCGCATATGAAAACTAATTGAGGTTATCACACCAAATAACATCGCACTGATCGAACCAATCGTTAAAATCCAGCCGAGATAGTTTTTACTGTTATAAAAAATGAGACCAATACCAAAAATGAAAGGCACCATTACCATGCCAGTGGTTATGCCGACGCGTGAGCCTAGCATTGAAAAACCATAAAGATGCGATCCCATGCCAAAGCCAGACCTGACCGTAATAGCGCTGAGTAACAAATAAAAACCGCTGCACAACATAATTAAGCCAATGAAAAACTGACCAATTCCACCTGATGTGCCACCTGCACCTTTACTCATTTTGTATTCCTGCTGTTATCTCAATATTTGAACAGCGATATTAACGCACTTTTTGATGTTTGACATCGGATTATCATGGTCATTGAATTATTGATGGTAGAAATGTTTTTATGGGTATTAAATATATTATTGCCGATATTTTTGGTTCTATCTGGATGTACGACTTCATCAGAAGTTGTTCCATGAGCAGTTGTGAGTATTTAATACCGCGGTCAGAAAAAGGATTTGATACTACTGGTTCGCAAGTTAAAGCTGATGCATTAAAAGAAATCAATTTATTTTGTAGCAAAAAATATATGCAGATTGAAGTGACAAGTAAAGACATGTTCTCATTTAAGTATGATGCACAAGCAAAGTTAGAGTTTCGTTGTAAAGAGCTATAACAAGTTGATATCCCATTGCCGAGATACCAACTTTAATTTTGCTAAATCAAGCTCTAGCGCATCGTAACGAATTCTTCGCCCGAGGTTGGGTGAATCGCTACGGTACGATCGAAATCGGCTTTGGTTGCGCCCATTTTAATCGCCACGGCAAAACCTTGAATAACTTCATCGCAGTTAAAGCCAATGCAATGCAAACCAACAACTTTTTCGTCAGCTCCTGCACATACTAGCTTCATTTTTGTCGGCTGGCGGTGCTGGGTAATGGCGCTGTACATGGCGGTAAATGAAGAGTTGTAGCATTTTACATTATCGTTGCCAAACTGCTCAATGGCCGCTTGTTCGCTTAAACCAATGGTGCCAATTGGTGGATGGCTAAAGACCACTGTCGCAATGTCAGTGTAATCAAGATGGGCATCGGTTTTGTTGTTAAACAAGCGCTCGGCTAAATGACGACCGGCAGCTACAGCAACTGGCGTTAATTCAACTTTACCAGTGACATCACCCAGGGCATAAATACCTTCAACATTGGTGTTTTCAAACTTGTCTGACTCAATATAACCGCGCGCATTGGTGGTGACACCAGCCGCTGCTAGGTTAAGATTTTCGGTGACCGGGCGGCGGCCAATTGCCCACACTAGGCAGTCAATCTCAATGCTTTCGCCATTTTCAAGCGCTAGGGTCAATGAACCATCGCTATTTTTGGTGACCGATTTTGGCACGCTGTTGGTATGTAACGTTGGCCCTTCGGTAGCCATAATATCAACCAAGGTATCGCTTAACATTGGGTCGAACGAACGTAACGGTTTTGATTTTCTGACCAACAGGTGAGTTTCGCTGCCAAGGGCATGCATTACACCGGCTAATTCAACTGCTATATAACCCGCGCCCACAACGGCAACGCGTTTTGGTTGCTCTGTTAACTCGAAAAACCCATTTGAATCAATGCCATGTTCCGCGCCGACAATGTCAGGAATAACAGGGGTGCCGCCTACCGCAATAGTGATGTGCTTAGCGCGATATTGTTTGCCATCAACTTCAACCGTATTGGCATCGATAAATTTGGCGTAACCATTAATAACGGTAATTTCATTTTTTGCTAATACCCGATCATACGATTGATGAATACGGCCAATATAGGCTTCGCGCTCTTTAACCAATTGCGACCAATCAAAACCTTGGCGCTCTAATTTAAAGCCATAATCTGGCGCATAAGTTAATGCTTCAGCGATATGACCGGCATACCACATCACTTTTTTAGGCACACAACCAACATTGACGCAGGTGCCGCCTAAGGCTTTGGCCTCGATAATCGCGGCTTTTTGGCCGTGCATAGCGGCACGGTTTGCGCTGGCTATGCCGCCGCTACCACCGCCAATGGCGATATAGTCAAATTGTTCAATCATGTTAAATCCTAATAAGTAATGTGCAGAAGTTTAACTATATATAGGGGCATAAGATAAATAAAGCAAGTCGCTTGAAATCTGGCGTATTTAGCCCCATCTTGTAGATATAAACTAAACATTCAAGGATCGCCGATGACAGCTTCAGTAGAGAATGCCAACTTAACCGATAACCCATTATTTTCAATGACAGGTTTACCACCGTTTAGCGCGATTAAACCCGCTCATATCGAGCCAGCCGTTAAAGCGGCTATTGCGTTGTGTCGCGAAAAGGTTGAGCAGGTACTTAATGATAATACCGCTTACACTTGGGATAATTTGGTTGCACCTTTAGAAGAATCAGACGATAAGTTGGGTCGTATTTGGTCGCCAGTCGGTCATCTTAATGGCGTGTTAAACAGTGATGAATTACGCGTTGCTTATGAAGCATGTTTGCCACTACTGAGCGAATACGGCACTTGGGTTGGTCAAAACAAAGCGTTGTATCAGGCCTATCAGCAAATTGCTGACAGCAATGATTTTGCGAGCCTTGATGACGTTAAACAAAAAGTAATTACAGACTCTTTACGTGACTTTAAATTGTCAGGTATTGCGTTAACAGACGAGCAGCAGCAACGTTACGGCGAAATTAGCAAACGTTTGTCAGAGCTAGGTTCTAAATTTAGCAACAATGTGCTTGATGCGACTTCAGGTTGGAGCAAGTTAGTGACCGACGTTAGCGATCTTGCTGGTTTGCCAGACAGTGCGATTGAAGCGGCTCAGCACGGTGCTAAAGAGAAAGATCTTGAGGGTTATTTACTGACACTGGAATTCCCAAGTTATTTACCGGTGATTACTTATGCTGATAACCGCGAATTACGGGCCGAAGTTTATGAAGCCTTTGCAACACGCGCTTCTGACCAAGGGCCACATGCCGGCAAGTGGGACAACAGCGATATTATCGATGAAACATTGGCATTGCGTCATGAGCTGGCGCAGTTATTAGGTTTTGCGAGCTACGCCGACAAATCATTGGCGACTAAAATGGCGCAAGATCCGAGTCAGGTGGTGAACTTTTTAGAAGATTTGGCTCAAAAATCAAAGCCGCAAGCACAACAAGATTTAGATCAGCTGCTTGAATTTGCTAAAACTGAATGTGGCGCAACCGAAATTGAAGCGTGGGACTTAACCTATTACTCAGAAAAACTGAAACAGCATACTTATGCTATTTCAGACGAAGAGCTTAAGCCTTATTTTCCACAAGACAAGGCGGTTAGCGGCTTGTTTGAAGTGGTGTCACGGTTATACGGTTTAACTATTGTTGAACAGACAGAAATAGATACTTGGCACAAAGATGTTAAGTTTTACAATATTAGCGACGTGAACGGCCAGCACCGTGGCAGCTTTTATTTAGATCTGTTTGCACGCGAACACAAACGTGGCGGCGCATGGATGGACGACTGTTTAGCACGTCGGATCACCAGCGATAAAACACTGCAAAACCCAGTGGCTTACTTAACGTGTAACTTTAACAAGCCAGTGGGTGACAAGCCTGCCTTGTTTACCCATAACGAATTAGTGACCTTGTTTCATGAGTTTGGTCATGGTTTACACCACATGCTGACCCAGGTTGATATTGGCGCGGTGTCTGGTATTAATGGCGTGCCATGGGACGCGGTTGAATTACCGAGTCAATTCCTTGAAAACTGGTGTTGGCAAGAAGAGGCGCTATCGTTTATTTCTGGTCATTACCAAACGGGTGAGCCGTTACCAAAAGACATGTTAGACAAGTTGTTAGCGGCGCGTAATTACCACAGCGCGATGCAAATGATCCGTCAGCTAGAGTTTTCATTGTTCGACTTTAGACTGCATCTTGAGTTTGACCCTAAGCAGGGCGCGCAAGTGGCGCAAGTGTTGGCTGATGTTCGTCAAAAATACAGCGTGATCCAGCCGCCAGCCTTTAATCGTTTTCAGCATGGTTTCTCGCATATTTTTGCCGGTGGTTACGCCGCGGGTTATTACAGCTATAAATGGGCCGAAGTATTGTCGGCCGATGCTTTTTCTAAATTCGAGCAAGACGGTATTTTTAACCGCGAAACCGGGCTGTCATTTATGCAGAACATTTTAGAAATGGGCGGTTCGAAAGAGCCAATGGAGCTATTTAAAAACTTCATGGGCCGCGAGCCTCAGGTTGATGCTTTGTTACGTCATAGTGGTATTGGCGCTTAAACATGAGCGCTAATCATGAAACCTTTGCGGCGGTGCTAGCACGCGCTGCCGAGCGTAAAGGTGGCGAGGCCGCGTTGGCGGCTTTAGTTGAAATTCCTGTGTCTAACGAAAACATTAGTCAGTTGCCGTCAGATCGGGTCTTGGCACAAATGACCAAATCGGTGTTTAAATCAGGCTTTGTGTGGCGAGTGGTCGAAAATAAGTGGCCAGGTTTTGAGGAGCATTTTTTTAATTTTGAACTTGAAAAAATATTAATGATGCCCGACGAAATGCTTGAGCGTAAAGCGACAGATCCTAAGATTATTCGTAACCTTAAAAAAGTATTCACCATTCGTGATAACGCCCAAATGATTAAAAACATTGAGCGTGAACACGGGCCAATTGGCGCGTTTATTGCCAATTGGCCAATCGACGATATTATTGGCTTATGTGCGTTGCTCAAAAAACAGGGCAATCGCCTTGGCGGTAATACTGGCTTAAACGTGTTGCGCGGTTTGGGTAAAGACACCTTCCGTTTGTCCCACGACATTGAAGATTATATGCGCAGTCGCGATATTATTACCGGCGGGCTGCAAACAAAAGGCAGTCTTCATGCGATCCAAAATCAATTTAACCTATGGCACCAAGAAACTGGTTTGTCATTGACCGAAATGAGCATGATAGTTGCGTATAGTTGCGGCGATAATCGAGTTGGCTTCGCTTAAAGTGCGTTGAAGATATTATCTTTGGTGCTCGCTGGAGCGTCAAAGGTAAGGTTTTACAGCCATGAAATTCTCTAACCATCAGATAAATCATAAATTATTGTTTTAACTTACTTGAAATAAATGCTGGTTAGTCTTTCTTGTTTCGTTCATATCATCGTAGAATCCCCGATAATTTCACTCTCAGATCGATTATTTGGTCTTGCATAGGCATTCGATAAATTTTTACTCGAAGCTATGGCATAACGAATGTTCCATTTAACACTCGCGTATTAGGTAAAGAAAACTAAACCTTTGCGTTGATTAGGTCGAATTTATCAACCTTAATCATTATGCAATGATTCGGCCGATTTAAAAATGTAAATCGATGTTAATAAACTGATTGTATTTTGTTTTATTGATTAAACAATTACTTACTGGATTTGTCTGTGCCCTATCGCCTTCCTGCGTTGGGAGTTAAGTTCCAATAAGTTAACAACTTGTAATAAGTTGTGAGCGAATGTATTTAATAATAAGGAAAAAGAATGCTTAGTAACGTGATGAAGTTAAAGAAAAAATTATCTACAACAGCCGTGCTGATGAGCCTAGGTTTGAGCATGATTGCTGCCGATGTTGCTGCTGCTGACCATAACTGGCGCTTTAGCAACCTTTATAGTCGTGGTACTGCCTTTGGTGAGTTATACGAAAATTTGGGTAAAGACATTGAAAAATTATCAGATGGCAAAATTAAAGTTCAAGTTTTGTATTCTGGTGAAGGTGTCGGTACTGCAGGTTTATTAGGCGCGGTTAAGTCTGGTTTATTAACGATGGGCGCTCCGTTCCAGTCAATGCATGCTGGTGAATTACCTGCTGGCGTTGTTGAAATCGGTTTGCCTGGTGGCACCGATGATGCAGCTGAACTGCAGTCTTTGTTCCGCGATAAAGGTTGGGATAAAGTTTTAGAGAAAGCATACGGCTCACAAGGCATGGTATGGCTAGAACCTTACATTCAGCCAGCGGTTTACATTATCACTAAAAAGCCAATTAACTCGATTGCCGATTTTAAAGGTCTGAAAATTCGTGCGCCAGGTGCTTACGGTAAATTCCTGCGTAACTTAGGTGCTGCACCAGTTTCACTTGCTTGGAGCGAAATTTACACCAGTTTAGCGACTGGCGTTATCGACGGTTCTATCGGTAGTAACATGATTGATCACCGCGACGGTAACCACGTTGAAGTTGCAAGTTACATGTATCGTTTACCGCTTGCCGGCGCTCAGGTTCTACCTATCGTCGTTAATCGTCGTGCCTGGAAGAAATTACCTGACGATCTAAAAGCAGCAGTACGTAAAGCAACAGAGATGCATGCGCAAGCGCAGCTGACAAATTCTAAGAAATGGGAATCTGAAGCCGTTGCAGAAATGGAAGCTAAAGGCCTTAAGTGGAGCCCTGAAGCTAGCGCAGCAGACAAAAAATCCTGGGCTGATGCTGGTTTATCATTGTGGGATGAATATGCCGCTAAAGATAAATACAGCAAAGAATTGATCGAGATTCTTAAGCAAGGTTAATCTGACATTCGGCGCTTAAACTTAAGCGCCGAATCATACCAATTACATTTAAAATGTAATTGGTATCAGTCATTTTCGTTTACTTTTGCATTGTAGGACTGTTCTATGTTTACCTCGACCTTAACTGGCTACTGCCGTGGCGCTGATTTTATTGTCAAATACACGGGTATGTTGGCCGCTTGTCTGATGCCTTTTTTGGCTGGTGTCGTCGCTTTCGAAGTGTTTTCTCGTTATTTTCTGGATAGCCCGACAATTTGGGCCTACGACGTTTCATTGTTTTTATTTGGTTATATCGCCGCGCTAGGTGGCGCTTACGCGCAGCAGCAGCGAGCTCATATTAACGTTGATATTCTCTATAATAAGGTTTCGCCAACAACCAAAAGTATCTTTAATTTAATTACTTATTCACTCGCTATTTTCTTTCTACTGATTATTGTCGATCAGTGTTGGTATAAATTTGATGAAGCGATTGAGTTTGATTTTCGTCGCCAAGGTGAGTGGGCACCGCCGATGTATCATTTTTGGTTAATGATGATAATCGCCAGTGGTTTATTTATCGTGCAGTTTGTGAGAGATATGTTGTCCGATTTGTATTTTTTGGCGACGGGCCGCCAACTTTGTATAGTAAAAAAGGAGCACCTTGATGGGTATTGAGTTATTAACAGGCGTCTTGTTGCTGTGTATTTTGATATTTTTTGCACTGGGAGCACCCGTTGGGCTGGCACTTGGTGGTATTGCGATGGCTGTGGGTTACATGACCTGGGGCGAGGGCATATTTAATGTTATTCCAACCACGTTGGAAGCGACTTATTTCAGTTTTATCCTGCTAGCTATTCCATTATATATTTACATGGGCCAGTTACTGACTAAATCAGGTATTGGCGATGCGATGTTTGATGCTAGCCAGATGTTAATTGGCAAGGTGCGTGGTTCACTGGCCATTAGTGTCATTGGCGTGTGTTCGATGATTGGGGCGATGGTTGGCATTATTGGCGCTGGCATTATGACCTCGGGCAGTATTGCGCTACGGCCGATGTTAGAACGCGGTTATGACAAGCGATTAGCGCTTGGTGTAATTATGGCAGGCGGTGGTCTTGGCATCTTGATCCCACCGAGCATTCCAATGATTATGTTTGCTGCATCGACCCAAAATTCAATTGGTCGAATGTTTCTTGGCGCGATGGTGCCAGCGGTAATGATGATTATTTTACTGGTTAGTTACGTCGTTATCAGTTGTAAGCTCAACCCAAGTCGAGCACCGTTAGAAGTTACGCCAGCCGGCGAAGCTGAAAAAACGCCGAAACAAAAATTTAGAATTGCCCGCGACGGTTTGTTTGCGATTTTACTGATTGTTGCTGTATTAGGCAGCATTATTACCGGCATCGCAACGCCAACCGAGTCTGGTGCGATCGGGGTAGTGGGCGCGCTTTTATTGGCGATAGTGTTTAAGCGCTTTAAGCGAGAAATGTTTCTATCTGCCGGTTTCCAGACCGCGACTTTAGTTAGCGTTGCGATGTGGATTATCTTTGGCGCTTCGGTCTTTAGTAACTTCCATCTGTTGATGGGTGTGCAAACCATGGTTGCAAGCTTTACGGCTGGCCTTGATATGCCGCCGATAATGATCATCATTATGTTTCAAGTCATTATGTTATTGCTTGGCTTTATTATTGATGAATTTATTATTGTCTTGATGTGTGCGCCAATCTTTACCCCGATTGCCGTCGCGTTAGGTTACGATCCGATTTGGTTTGGCGTGCTGATGATTATCAATATATTGATCGCGGTTCAGACTCCACCTTATGGTTTCGCCCTGTTTTATCTCAAAGGCATTGCTCCGGCCGATGTCAGTATGGGGGATATTTATAAATCAGTGGCGCCGTTTATTATGCTTAATCTTACAGTCTTGATTTTATGTATGATATTTCCTGAGCTAGTACTGTGGTTGCCAGAGCTGGTAATGGGCTGACTAAGCTGCAGGTTATAAAAAACGGCGGTGCTTACTAAGCACCGCCGTTTTTTTTGATTATTTTATTGGTCTTAAGCGTGATTGTAATCTAAAAATATCTGTTCAATAGTTTGCATGAATAATTCTTTGGCACGGTTTTGATGAATTGATTTTTTGCAGACGACCGCCATGCCCAGAGGAAAAACTTTGTTGCTCATTGCAATCTGTTTAAGCTGGCCTTGTTCAACATAGGGTTTAGCCACCGCCTCTGGTAGAAAACCAATATAGTGACCCGATAAAATCATCGCAATCCGCGATTCATAAAAATATGAAACACCCGCCAGGCGCATATAACAGAGATTGTTATACACCTCCTCGTGTGGTTTTAATCCGGCATGAACTAATCGGGCATCATTAATCAGATCTTCGGTCAGCTGCGCTTCGCTTAAGTTAAATAGCGAGTGATCTTGGCCACAGTAGAGGTAATTATTCTCAGTGAATAAATGAACATAAGTTAGCCCCTCTAATTTCCGGTGGTAAGGAATAAAGCCAATATCTAATTTATCGTTTAGCACCTTGCCTTCTATTTCACTCATACTGCTGGTATCAATAAACAGTTCGACATCAGGTGCTTGCTCGGTAAATTGCTTAATAATTTGCGGTAACCGGGTGCGCGGGTCCAAGCTTAAGGTATCACTTAATGCGACTTTAAGTTGGCCGGTAGGGCTTGAGCTAAGGTTGTTGACGGTATTACGAAAGCCGTCGAGGTGCTCTAGCAGTTTATTGGTTTGCTCATAAACAATTGCCCCTTCTTCGGTCAATGAAAAACCGCCGCGGCCTCTTTTACACAGTATTAAATTAAGCCGAGTTTCGAGGTTAGCAATATGAATGCTGATGGTCGGACGGCTGATGTTTAGGGTGGTTTCTGCTGCGGCAAATCCACCGCAATCGACTACTGATTTGAACACCCTAAGTTGCTTGAGTTCGAAATCACTAACTTGGACTAATGAGGGTTTTATAGTGCTCATGATACTCTGCTTTTCTTCAAGGTGGCTAAGGTGATTTTCGTCTAAAATCCGCTCAGCACGAAATGGCACAACCATACCGCTAATGAGGCCGTGAAGCACCATTTTTGTTGGTTTTTAAGCGGTTAATTGACACTAATCGGTTGTCGCTGGCAGTGGCCGCTAAAAAATTGTAATGATTGCGGCGGCTCATTGGGATCAGTGGCTGAATTGGGCAACAAATTAAGGTTGGTTAGCCGATTAAACCTCAAGGTGTGGTTATTGAGCGCAACAATAGTGAGGCCGTCGAATTGTTGATAAAAAGTGAAGTTTGCGCTGGCGAAGATCTGTTGGGAGCTATCGAGTGTAAAATAATCGAGACTGTCACCTACTTTACAGCTGATATGTTGTTGCGTGGCGGCGATGGTCGAAAAACTCAAGCCCAGTAATGCTACAACTGCTAGCCGTAGGGTTGGATTAGAAATAAACATGAGATTACCTCCTAAGCAAGGAGCGATTATAGCATGTCAGCGTGGCATTAAGCCAAACGTGGGTCGGGCTTAATACTTCTCTCGAGCTGCTGGTATTATATGACTTAAGATCCCATAAGCATTAGAATAGCAGCCTATCAATTTTTCTTAGTAAGTTCAGAGTAAGTTATGAGTTATCAGTATCCGGCGATTGTCGCTGAAAATGAATCTTTGGCCGCCAAAGCTAAATTACTGGCTGAGCGCTGGCAGTTGCCATTAGTTGGTGCGGCGGATGATGAGTTTCAATTGCAGCTAACCGAGTCGCGTTTACAGCTAGTTAAACTTGATGAACCGAAATTAGGTGCCATTTATGTTGATTTTATTGACGGCGCGCTGGCACATCGCCGTAAATTCGGTGGCGGTCGTGGCCAACAAATAGCCAAGGCCGTTGGTTTAAAATCAGGGGTCAATCCGACAGTACTAGACGCTACCGCCGGACTGGGCCGTGATGCGTTTGTATTGGCAAGTTTAGGCTGCACCGTCACGATGTTTGAACGCTCACCTGTAGTCGCGGCATTACTCGATGACGGCTTGCTCAGGGCTTGTGCGGATCCTGAAATTGGCAGCTGGGTTCGTCAGCGCTTAATATTACAACACCACAACTCGGTTGAACAATTAGCGCAACTAGAGGCCAGTCACGAGATTGTTTACCTTGACCCAATGTTTCCACATCGCAAAAAGTCGGCTCAGGTAAAAAAAGAAATGCGCGTGTTTCAAAGTTTGGTTGGCAGTGATGACGACGCCGACCAACTGCTGCCACTGGCGCTAAATGCTGCGACCAAACGGGTGGTGGTCAAGCGGCCTAGTTATGCCGGTTTCCTTAATCAGCAAACACCTAGCATGCAGCTAACCTCTAAGGCCAATCGCTTTGATGTGTACGTTAAGGCGGCCATGTAAGGCGTGACCAAGGGTCATTTGTGTAATTAACCAAGGAATTTATATGTTTGAACTCGATGCCCGATTGGAAAATGACACGATTGTATTGGGCGACTTTATCGCATCGCGGGTATTAATGGCTAAAGACAGCCGTTACCCGTGGTGCATTCTGGTGCCTAAATATGCTCACATTACCGAGCTATATCAGTTACCCGATTCAGAGCAACAGCAAGTGATGCGCGAATCGGCATTTTTAGGTAAAACCCTAATGTCATTGTTTGATGGGGGCAGCCTTAATGTCGCGGCTTTGGGCAATGTAGTGGCACAATTACATATTCATCATGTTGTACGCTTTAGTGACGACCCGACTTGGCCTGGACCAATTTGGGGCGTCGGCACAGCAATACCTTTCGAGCAAGATGCACTAGAGCGACGTGCTGCGTTAATTACAGCGCAGTTAAGCGGTCAGTTAGGTTTTGTATAGATCTGTTATCTCTGAAGCGGTAACTTCATTGGTCGACGTATATAACATAAGCGCATTATAATTTAGATATCGATACAAGTTATGTAAACACGCGGTGAATATATTCCTGTACGCTCAACTTTTCGTCCATGAAAAATACGGTTTACTTCACATGCAGCGATATCTTGACCAAGCTTGGTGCTAGCTAAGTTTGTCTGGAACTTAAAATCTGTGCCGCCAAGGACGGCGGTACTTAGGTTTTGTCTGGAACTGAAAACCTGTGCTGCTATTCCAATTATTTAGAACTGTTTATCTCAGTAATAATTTCAACCTTGCCAACTACGGTGCCAGTCTTATCGTAACTGTATTCAGCCATGGTCAGTTGATTGTGGCGATCAAATAACAAAATGCTGGTGCTGCGGGTGCCATATTGCTCGCTGGTAATAAATATCGGTGCCAGCAGGCGCTCTAACTCAAGCTCAACACCAGTTTGTGGCAGGTGATGATCGGGCGCCGCTTGATTGTTTTGCATCAAGCTGACTAATTCATCGGGCGCCGGAGTCTCTGTTTGCTCAAGGTAAGTCGTTAATTGGGCGGTACCGCGTTTTATTTTAGGCCAAGGATCATTAAGCGCCGCGTTCGACAAGCCATGAACACCTTCACCAAGCGGTTCAACGATGCCACTAATATTATTAAACGCGTATAACTTGTCAATCGTGCCATAAAGTAAATTAAAACCAGAGTATAAATTGGCTTGTTGACCTAAATGCTGGCTAAACTGCTGGTCGTTTTTGGTCGAGGTTAAATAGTCGGTTACCAGTTGACCGCGGCTTGGTGCTGCAGTTTTGAGGTATTTGGCATTGCGAATATTAGTTAGAGCTGCAATCTTGCCGCTGTGATTAACCCCGAGCCAAGTGCCATTTGCTTCGAGATCTTGGCCGGCGATAATGGCTGAGTTAGGCCAACGATGCAGTTTAGCTGTGGGGCGGTGATGAAATTCATCGCGATTGGCAATAATGATTAAGGGATATTGATCGCAGACCTTATTGGCAACAAATAATACGCACATTCAACGCTCCAATTAATTTAACTTGGGCGCTATTTTAGGGTATTAATTGCTGCCTGCGCAATGCCTAATGCTTGTGACTAAATAGCTGCAGGTTTGGCAGCAGTTCAGCAATAAAAGCACGAGCGCCACGGCGTAACAGCGACCAAGAGATTAATAACACAATCATGGCTAAGCTGATTTGTTCAAACAGTGCCGGGGCGCTATGGTTGAACTCAAGCGCGGCAATGTTAATGTCACCAATGGTCAAATCAACCACTGTTGCTGCGGTGATCACCGTCGTTGGCAATAAAACCATAAAGGCGACGGTGAGTTTTTTGCCATGCTCTTTGAGCATAAAACGAATTAACTCAAGGCTAATCGTCGGGCCTAATAACATTAATACTAATGCCGAACCTGGGCTCCAGCCGCTGACTAACATCGCTGCAGCTAGTGGCGTTATGCCGGTCGCACATAAGCGGAATGGGATCGCCGCCAGTGCAATAACAAAGATGTCATACCATTGCGCCTGATGATGTCCCTGTGTTAGTAAGCTCGCTAAGATTAAACCAAGCATAATCCAGGGGGCGGTATGGTCGAGTAAATGTTCATAACCGTGGCGCAATGAATGTTGCAGTCGATTAGCCACATCTGCTTGTTTAGCCGCTGAGACCGGTTTAGATTCAGTAACCCAGCGCACCATAATCAGCGCTAAAATCATCACAATGCCGATGGCACAAAGTAATCGGACCGACGTTAGTTCCCAGCCCAGCAATGGCAATGATACCAACAAAGATTCAAATCCTAGGATCGGTGCTGAGATTAAAAATGCCAGCGCCATTGAGACTTGGGCCCCTTGTTTACGTAATAGCTGATAAGCCTTGGTTGCATCTGGAATGCAAAATGGTAAAGGCAAACCAAGTAAAGCACCGCGCAATGTTTGTAATTTAGGCGAGCCAGTAGATTTAATGTTAACCGGATGATTATCGACAAAAAAGAATTTAGTTAAGCTTGATAACGCATAAGCGAGCAATAAAAATGGCGCTAAGGTAAAGGCTAGCTGCACTAATAATTCAAGCTGGCCGTGGGCATGAGCATGGGCGTGTAACTGGCCATGTGCACTTTCTTCATGACGATCGGTCAGCAAAATAGCGCCCAAACACACTAATCCTAGTAACGAGCCAATGCCATCATAATGGGTGGTGCTTTTTTCGTGATGGTGATGGTTTTCGGCATAAGGGCGATGAAATACGACGTGTAAAACAGAGCCTGCAATAAAGCTTTCGATTAATGCGATGACTAGCGGATTAATTTCTGGTCGCCATTGGGTGCCCAATTGAGCGCCAATAAAAGTACCTGCCGCCATTAACCCTAACACTGATAAGGCAACAACCTTGCCAAAATGCGGCCGTAATAACCACCAAACCGTTAGGCCAACGGGTAGTCGGTGGGCAATAACGGCAATAATAATGGTTAACTGGGTAAAGTCTGGATCTGCGGTTAAGGCACTGCCATCGGTAATACTGTGTAATACGAGTCCAGAAACACCCAAGGCGAGCGTTGTTTTATGGGTTAATGCCGCCGCTTTATGAAATAATTTCTCGGCCAATGACGGGCCAAGCAAACCAAGCAGGGTGAACGCGATGCTCCACAGTCCGGCCTGCTCGATTGATTCGGGCAAAATATGAAAAATGACTAAACCGCCGATGACGACAAAAATGAAACCGTCGAATAAATCGAGCATATTATTTTTTTTGGCCGTAAGATTAAATAACATCGGACCGATGAAGAGGGCCAAAATACTAATGAATAATAACATCTGCGGTGGTGTCTATTGAGTAATTAGATAATGTAATACTATAACATAACACTACAAAAAATGAACAGCGTCTTTTAATCAAACGAAGCCGGAGGTGCGAGCTGAGCCACAAAAATTGTCTTCAACAATTTCTCAACCCTAAAGGGGGGGCTCGTCGGTTAAAGCGATATAACTTGCTTGCGGGCGCTTGATTGATAAGCCGCGGTGATTATCGATATCACATCAATCGCATGTTTCTGGGCAGCGGGAGCCGCCGTGTTTTTAGTAATCGACTGATATAATTGATTATAAAACTCAGGGTAATTGCCTCGTGGCGAAGGCCACAGTGTCTCTTTGGAGAAATTTTCAGTGCAACTATATAGCGAGCCCCAATCATCAATTGATTCTTTGCCGTAGTTTTTGTCGCGAGGCGAAATATTATTTTTTAGTTGGCGGTGTTGGTGATCGACCCCTTGCTTGATGTAACTGCCGTTATCACCATGAATGAAGTAGCGCGGACCTGTGTGCTTGATTAACGAGTTACAGCGCAATTCAACATTAAGTTTGGGGTATATTAAGCGCAGATAAAAAGCGTCTGGTGCTTTGGCATTTTTCCTCATGGTGCTGATATCAGCGAAAATACTGCAAGGTTTGCCAAATAAGGTTAACGCTTGAATAATTAAATTGGGTGCTAATTCCCATACTGCACCGCCGTAGTCAGGGTTGTCGCGCCAATTATTTAATACCTGCGGC
Source organism: Gammaproteobacteria bacterium (assembly GCA_013214945.1). Classification (NCBI taxonomy): domain Bacteria; kingdom Pseudomonadati; phylum Pseudomonadota; class Gammaproteobacteria; species Gammaproteobacteria bacterium. Next base: position 168,211 of record JABSRT010000005.1, on the reverse strand, counting down.
CAGTATCGGTTAACTTGAGCTGCATAACTGTGAATGTTGCCTAACGTGTGGTCGGTGATCAGCTTGGTAATAGCGAGAAAGTCACCATCGAATAATCTGTTATGGAAAGTTGAGAGTATCTTTTTGTTTTTTTTAGCCAGTAACTCAAGACTGAAGATTTGAGCCGACTCAAGTGCAATAGGCTTTTCGACTACCACATGTTTACCTGCCTCAAGCGCTAGACGAGCGTAGTAGTAATGGCTGTCATTGGGCGTGGCGACAATGACTAAATCGATCGAGGGGTCCGATATAATCTGTGCTGGCGTTCGCTGAGCTGTACCAGCGGGTAGATGGCGACTTTGTGACGATGACTTGGTTGCAATGGCGTCGAGTGAAAAGTGAGGGCTGTCGATCAACAGTGGCGCATGTAAGTGTTTGCCCGATGAGCCAAAACCAATAATACCTGTCGATATATTTTTTCCAGTTTTAGATCGCATACGCTTCCATCGTTATTATTTTTGAGTTATTGAGGCTAACGCCTTTTGTTCTGGTGAGCTTTGATCCCAATCAAGATGCTGGCAACGAAGTAAGTTGTGCAATGTTTTATGAGGCAAAAGTATCAGTTATTGGCCAGAAGGCGCATTGCCTAAGGCTAATAGCTGATTAACTAATTACGGGACTTTGCAATATCGTCCTTGGCTCAGTGGCTAATTCATTATAAAATTGCCTCCTTAACCATTTTTTATAGGTCTTTATTTGTGTTAGCAGAAAAATTACAGCAGCTGATTGTCGCCAGTGACGTCAATGTTAGCGATGAGCATCAGAGCCAACTGGTCAAACTGGTTGCCTTATTAAACAAATGGAACAAAGCCTATAACCTGACCTCGGTACGCGACCCACAAGAAATGCTGGTCAAGCATATTATGGACAGCATTGTGGTATCGCCATTGCTGGAAGGTCAGTGCTTTATTGATGTTGGCACCGGCCCTGGTTTGCCGGGCCTGCCGTTAGCGATTATTAACCCCGACAAACAATTTTTTCTACTCGACAGTCTCGGCAAGCGAATTAGCTTTATTAAGCAAGCTGTCTATGAGTTGGGACTAACCAATGTCACCCCAATTTTGTCGCGAGTTGAAGAGTTTCAACCAGATAATTCACAGTGGCCACAGGCGGGCTTTGACGGTGTTTTAAGCCGGGCATTTGCCTCGCTGGACGATATGCTCGATTGGTGTCATCATCTACCCCATGAAGAAGGTAAATTCTACGCTTTAAAAGGAGTGGTTCCCAATGAGGAACTAACTCGATTACGCAGTGGATTGGAATTGCAGCAAGTACATCAACTGATGATTCCAGAGCTAGAAGGCGAACGTCATCTGGTGATTGTAAAACAAACTAAGGGATAAAGATTGTGGCCAGAGTTATAGCAGTTGCGAATCAAAAAGGTGGGGTTGGTAAAACGACCACCGCAGTTAACTTAGCGGCCTCGTTAGCGGCGACTCGTCGCAAAGTGCTATTAATCGATCTCGATCCACAGGGCAATGCCACCATGGGCAGCGGGGTTGATAAATACGAAGTGCCAATGACCGTTTACGACTTACTGGTCGATGAAAAACCGATCGAAGAGGTGATGGTCAAAAACACCGCTGGAAAATATGATTTAGTGGCGGCCAATGCCGATGTTACTGCCGCTGAAATTAAACTCATGGAATTTTTTGCCCGTGAAGTACGGCTTAAAAATAGCCTCAAGCCTATTCTTGATCAATACGACTATATTTTTATCGATTGCCCACCTGCGCTGAACTTACTCACCGTCAATGCAATGTCGGCAGCTGACAGCGTGTTAGTGCCAATGCAGTGTGAGTATTACGCGCTCGAGGGCTTAACGGCCTTGGTTGATACCATTGGCAAGTTAGCAGCAGTGGTTAACCCTGATTTAGTGATTGAGGGTATTTTACGAACCATGTATGACCCACGCAACCGCTTGGCCAATGATGTGTCCGATCAGCTTAAATTACATTTCGGTGATAAGGTTTATCGCACCGTGATCCCACGTAATGTTCGCTTAGCCGAAGCGCCAAGTTTTGGTGCACCGGTGATGTATTACGATAAATCTTCTACTGGCGCTAAAGCCTATTTAGCCCTAGCTGGTGAAATACTGCGTCGGGCTGAACAGGAACCATCAGAACCGGCTAATGAGGCTAGTGAGCCTTTAGCCTCATAACAAGTTATTTGTGGTTGTCGAGTTAAGCCGTCAGTTGGCGCTCATGTTAGCGTCGTTAGCTGACATCAATAAAGTGCTTGCGGCGAGTAAGAAACAAATATTTAGACGGACTTAAAAAGAGTACAAGATGTCATTAAAAAAAAGAGGTCTGGGCAAAGGTCTAGATGCATTATTAAGTACCAGTGTTACCGCACGTTCTAAGCAAGTTGCAACCGATAAAGCCCACGAAGTTGTTCCGGTGGCCCCCCCAGCCAATGAATTACAGCAACTAGCGATTGAATTTTTAAGCCCCGGCCAATTTCAGCCGCGCAAAGACATGGCGCCTGACGCCCTTGATGATCTGGCCAGTTCAATTAGAGCCCAGGGTATTATCCAGCCGATTATCGTCCGAGAAATAAAAAATGGCAGCGCTGATAAAAATGGTAAACGTTATGAAATTATCGCGGGTGAGCGTCGTTGGCGCGCCGCTCAGTTAGCGGGTTTAACCGATGTTCCTTGTTTGGTTAAAGACGTTGATAATCGCTCAACGGTAGCCATTGCCTTGATTGAAAACATTCAACGCGAAGATTTGAACGCGATGGAAGAGGCGGTTGCGCTTGATCGTTTGATTAATGAATTTGAACTAACTCATCAGCAAGTCGCCGATGAAGTCGGTAAATCACGGGCAACCGTGAGTAATTTGTTACGTTTAAACACCTTAAATGGCGACGTTAAATTACTGTTAGAACGTGGCGATATTGATATGGGCCATGCCCGTGCGTTACTAGGACTTTCAGGTGAAGCGCAAAGCGATAATGCCCGCGCAGTTGCTGCAAAAAATTTGACTGTGCGTGAAACTGAACGTTTGGTGCAGAAAGTATTGAAAGGTGTACCTGAAAAAGTTGCGAAAATAATTGATCCTGATATCGCGAGTTTACAGCAGCGGATAAGTGAGAAATTAGGCGCAAAAGTAGCAATTAATCATAATACTAAAGGCAAAGGTAAAATGGTTATTTCATATACAAATCTAGAAGAGTTAGAGGGGATTATTAGCCATCTACAGCTGCCCCAATAAGTGAATGGCCATTCGTTAAATTGCTGTTACTAGTGTTTTGACGAAAAAGGAACACTAAATAGGGGGGTAATTCCTTCTTTAGTCTGATGTTGCACACTTTTGTACCAGATTTAGCCCGATTCGGTTGCATTATCAACCAGAAAACGTATACTTCCGCATGCTTTTTTCGGCGCGATTTTTTGAGTGATATTCATTATCATTCAACCACTAAAGTAAGCAGGTTGCGGAGTAAATAAATTGGTTAATAGATTAGCTAAGCGTGGGCGGTCAACAGCTTACAAGTTGATTGGCATGCAAACACTGGCTGTGTTATTGGCTTCATTTGTTTTTTTCCTGACAATGGGGTTTCAAGCAGGTTTCTCTGCCATTTGTGGCGGTGTTATCTCTATATTCCCTAATTTTGTCTTTGCTACCTTAGCTTTTCGCAATGCCGGAGCGAGCGCAGCAAAAGAAGTCCTTATCGATTTCTTTCGCGGCGAAGCACTCAAGCTGGTTTTAGTGATAGTGCTGTTTTGGGTGGTGTTTAATCTACTGGATGTGATTTATTTGCCACTATTCGTTACATACGTTATGGCAATAGTACTCCACTGGTTATCACCATTAATTTTTAAATCCGAAAAAGTGGGATAAAAGATGTCTGCATCCGTACAAGGTGAAGCCCTCACTCCTGGTAGTTATATCAGCCATCACCTCCATAACTGGACGGTGGGTGATACAAGTACTTTTTGGCATGTAAATGCCGATTCACTACTTTTTTCTGTTGGTTTAGGTCTAGTTTTTATCATGTTATTCTGGAGCGTTGCCCGTAAAGCAACTTCTGGCGTACCGGGTAAACTACAGTGTTTTATCGAAATCGTTGTTGAATTCGTTGATGGCACAGTAAAAGACACCTTTCATGGTAAAAGCTCGTTAATTGCTCCTCTTGCATTAACCATTTTCGTCTGGATTATCCTGATGAACACAATGGATTTAATTCCAGTTGATTGGTTGCCTCAGGCAGCTAATATGGCAACTGGTCAAGATGTCTATTTACGCGTTGTACCAACCACAGATCCTAATATCGCGTTAGCGATGTCATTTAGTGTCTTTTTCTTAATGATCTTTTACAGCATCAAGATTAAAGGTATTGGCGGTTTCGTAAGAGAACTGACCATGCAACCTTTTAATCACTGGGCATTTATTCCAGTGAATCTTGTGATGGAATTGGTCAGCTTAATCGCTAAGCCTGTTTCTCTTGGTTTGCGTTTATTTGGAAACATGTACGCTGGTGAAATGATCTTTATGTTGATTGCACTTGTTGGTGTTGGTCAGCTACCACTACATTTTATATGGGCAGTGTTCCATATTATGGTAGTAGTTTTGCAAGCCTTTATCTTTATGATGTTAACCATCGTTTATTTAAGTATGGCTCACGAAGATCATTAATTGATTTGACGTTTTTGGCGTGATGACTACATGGCATCACTTCGAAGACTTAAAACAATAAATTACAAATTTTAACTTTTATATTTTAAAACTATCTGGAGAAACTAATGGAAACAATCCTAGGATTTACAGCTATCGCTGTTGCACTACTAATCGGTCTTGGCGCACTTGGTACAGCTATCGGCTTCGGTCTTTTAGGTGGCAAATTTTTAGAAGGCGCTGCGCGTCAACCTGAAATGGCACCTATGCTTCAAGTTAAAATGTTCATCGTTGCTGGTCTTATCGATGCGATCGCTATGATCGGTGTTGGTATTGCTATGTACATGCTGTTCACCAACCCACTTGGCGCGATGTTAAACGGTTAATAGCTGATCTCTTTTAACAAACTAGGAGAGACGTTATGAATCTTAACGCAACCCTTTTAGGTCAATCAATTGCATTTGCAGTGTTCGTTATATTTTGTATGAAATATATCTGGCCACCACTAATGAGTGCTATTGAAGATCGCCAAGCGAAAATCGCTGACGGTCTGGCCTCTGCTGAACGCGCAACAAAAGACTTAGAACTGGCTCAAAGCAAAGCAACTGATCAATTGAAAGATGCTAAAGCTGAAGCTGCTGCTATTGTTGATGCTGCTAACAAGCGCAAAGCACAAATTGTTGATGAAGCTAAAACTGCTGCTATCACTGAACGCGATAAAATTATCGCTTCTGGTTATGCTGAAGTTGAAGCCGAACGTAATCGTGCGAAAGAAGAACTTCGCCAGAAAGTTGCTGTATTAGCAATTGCTGGTGCTGAGAAGATTCTTGAGCGCTCAATCGATCAAGCTGCTGCGAACGATATAGTTGAAAAACTTGTCGGCGAGCTTTAATAGGAGAATTGAGTAATGGCTGATTTAATTACCATCGCTCGTCCCTATGCGAAAGCAGCTTTCGATTTTGCCGTTGAGAAAAACGACGTAGACCAGTGGTTAGAAATGATCACATTTATCGGTCAAGTAGCATCTAATGCTGACGTTGTGAAATTGCTTAAAGCTACTACTGCTTCAAATGAAGCAGCTGACTTGATGATCAAGTTAGGCGGCGAGCAACTTAACGAAAATGGTCATAACTTGATTAAAGTTTTGGCTCAAAATGAACGTTTATTGGTACTTCCTGAAGTTTCAGTATTATTTGCTCAGTACTTTAACGAGTACAACAAGCAAGTAGAAGCAGACATTATTTCTGCTACTGAACTGAGTGACGCACAACAAGCCGATTTGGCTGCGTCATTGGAAAAGCGTTTAGCTCGCAAAGTGAAGCTAAATGTAAGTATTGATAAATCTCTGGTTGCTGGCGTAGTTATTCGTGTAGGAGATCTGTTAATTGACGGATCAGTACGCGGAAAACTAGATCGTCTTAGCAGCCAGCTGCAATCGTAATTGGGGATTAGAGCATGCAACTAAATTCCACTGAGATCAGTGATCTGATCAAACAACGTATCGAACAATTCGAAGTTGTTAGTGAAGCTCGTAACGAAGGTACTATCGTTTCTGTAAGCGACGGTATCTTACGCATCAACGGCCTAGCGGACGTGATGCAAGGCGAGATGATTGAATTACCAGGTGACCGCTACGCGATCGCGCTTAACCTTGAGCGTGATTCTGTAGGCGCGGTTGTTATGGGCCCATACGCAGATCTTGCTGAAGGCGTAAAAGTAAAGTCTACTGGTCGTATTCTTGAAGTACCAGTTGGTCGTGGTTTACTAGGTCGTGTTGTAAACACCCTTGGTGCTCCAATCGATGGTAAAGGTGCTCTTGAGCATGACGGTTATTCAGCAGTAGAAGTAATTGCTCCTGGTGTAATCGAACGTCAATCAGTTGACCAGCCAGTACAAACTGGTATTAAAGCAATCGATACGATGATTCCTGTTGGCCGTGGCCAGCGTGAACTAATCATCGGTGACCGTCAAACTGGTAAGACTGCTATCGCAATCGACGCTATTATTGCTCAGAAAGATTCTGGCATTAAGTGTGTTTACGTAGCTATCGGCCAGAAAAACTCTACTATTTCGAACGTTGTTCGTAAATTAGAAGAGCACGGCGCGCTTGCAAACACTATCGTTGTTGTTGCATCTGCAGCTGAAGCGGCGGCATTACAATATCTTGCACCATACTCTGGTTGTGCGATGGGTGAATACTTCCGTGACCGCGGTGAAGACGCACTGATCATCTATGATGATTTGACTAAGCAAGCTGTTGCTTACCGTCAAATTTCATTGTTACTTCGTCGTCCTCCGGGCCGTGAAGCATACCCAGGTGACGTTTTCTATCTTCACAGTCGTCTGCTTGAACGTGCATCTCGTGTAAACGCAGATTACGTTGAAAAGTTCACCAAAGGTGCTGTGAAAGGTAAGACTGGTTCTTTAACCGCTCTTCCAATCATTGAAACCCAAGCTGGTGATGTTTCGGCATTCGTACCTACTAACGTAATTTCGATTACCGATGGTCAGATCTTCTTAGAAACTGACTTGTTTAACTCTGGCCTACGTCCAGCAGTTAACCCTGGTATTTCGGTATCTCGTGTTGGTGGTGCTGCTCAAACTAAGATCATCAAGAAGCTTTCTGGCGGTATCCGTACTGCACTAGCTCAGTATCGTGAACTTGCAGCATTTGCTCAGTTCTCATCTGATCTAGATGACGCGACTCGCGCTCAACTTGAGCACGGTCAACGCGTTACAGAACTTATGAAGCAGAAGCAATACGCTCCAATGAGCGTTGCCCAGCAAGCGGTAGTTATTTTCGCTGCTGAAAAAGGCTTCCTAAAAGATGTTGAAATCAAGAAAATTGTTGATTTTGAAGCGTCTCTGCTTGCATATGCTGACAGCGAAGGTCGCGAGTTAATGGCTAAGATTAACGTTAAAGGCGATTACAACGCTGACATCGAATCTGAGCTTAAAGCTTTGCTTGACCAATTCGTAGCAACTCAAACTTGGTAAGCTACTTACAAGTAGTTTAACCGAGTCGGTTTCGGGTGCTGGTAACAGCACCTATCTAACTGGAGAGAAGAGATGGCAGGCGGAAAAGAGATAAAAAGCAAGATCGCGAGTGTTAAAAATACTCAGAAGATCACCAGCGCGATGGAAATGGTTGCAGCAAGTAAAATGCGCCGTGCCCAAGAGCGCATGGCTGCATCTCGTCCATATGCGACGAACATGCGTTCAGTGATCGGTCATATTGCAGAAGGCAGCTTGGAATATCGTCATCCTTATATGGACGAACGAGACGTCAAGCGCGTAGGTTACATTGTCATTTCGAGTGACCGTGGCCTATGTGGTGGTCTGAACATTAACTTGTTTAAACAGACGATGAAAGATGCGGCGAACTGGTCTACTAAAGGTGCAGAAATTGATTTTGCATTAATTGGTAGCAAAGCAGTCAGCTTCTTTAATAGCTTTGGTAATGGCAATGTTATTGCACAAACTTCAGGTTTGGGTGATAAGCCGTCACTAAAAGAGCTAATCGGTAATGTTCAGGTAATGCTTAACGCATACGACGAAGGTAAATTGGACCGTTTATATGTTGTTTACAACAAGTTTGTAAATACCATGGTTCAAACACCAACGATCGATCAATTATTACCTTTGCCAAAGCAAGAGGCAGAGTCAGAGAAATCTCATCATTGGGATTACCTCTACGAACCAGACGCAAAAGAGCTGTTAGATACACTTCTTGTGCGCTACGTAGAGTCTCAGGTTTATCAAGGTGTGGTAGAAAACGTGGCCTGTGAAATGGCATCACGTATGGTAGCGATGAAATCTGCTACCGATAACGCATCTGATATGATCGACGATTTGCAACTTGTTTACAACAAAGCACGTCAAGCAAGCATCACTCAAGAATTGGGTGAAATTGTCGCTGGCGCAGCTGCGGTTTAGGCTTAGATTTAATAAACTTAGAGGATATATCATGAGTTTAGGTAAAGTGATCCAGGTAATCGGCGCTGTTGTGGATGTTGAATTTCCACAAGACGCAGTACCAAAGGTATATGACGCACTAAAAGTAACTAATGAAGGTTACAACTTAGTGTTAGAAGTTCAGCAGCAGCTGGGCGGTGGCGTAGTTCGTACTATCGCCATGGGTTCATCTGACGGTTTACGTCGTGGACTAAATGTAGAAAACTCTGGTCGTCCAATTATGGTACCAGTAGGTGTTAAGACACTTGGTCGTATCATGAACGTACTAGGTGAGCCAATCGATGAGGCTGGTCCTATCGGTGAAGAAGAGCGTTGGGAAATCCACCGCGAAGCTCCTACTTACGAAGAGCAAGCTAACTCTAACGATTTGTTAGAAACGGGTATCAAAGTAATCGATCTAGTTTGTCCATTCGCTAAGGGTGGTAAAGTAGGTTTATTCGGTGGTGCTGGTGTTGGTAAAACTGTAAACATGATGGAATTGATCCGTAACATCGCGATCGAGCACTCTGGTTACTCAGTATTTGCTGGTGTTGGTGAGCGTACTCGTGAGGGTAACGATTTCTACCATGAAATGAACGAATCTAACGTACTTGATAAAGTATCGTTAGTTTACGGTCAGATGAACGAGCCTCCAGGTAACCGTTTACGCGTAGCGTTAACTGGTCTTACTATGGCTGAAAAATTCCGTGATGAAGGTCTAGACGTACTTTTATTCATCGATAACATCTACCGTTATACACTTGCGGGAACTGAAGTGTCTGCACTTCTTGGTCGTATGCCATCAGCAGTAGGCTACCAGCCAACACTTGCTGAAGAAATGGGTGTATTACAAGAGCGTATCACTTCTACTAAGAAGGGTTCTATCACTTCAATCCAAGCGGTATACGTACCTGCGGATGATTTGACCGATCCGTCTCCAGCAACAACCTTTGCTCACTTAGATGCAACAGTTGTACTTTCTCGTGACATCGCTTCTCGTGGTATTTACCCGGCAATCGATCCACTAGACTCTACTTCTCGTCAGCTTGATCCACTCGTTGTTGGTCAAGAGCACTATGACGTAGCACAAGGCGTTAAGTTGACTCTTCAGCGTTACAAAGAGCTGAAAGACATCATTGCGATCCTTGGTATGGACGAACTATCTGAAGAAGATAAGCAGTCTGTAACCCGTGCTCGTAAGATTGAGCGTTTCTTGTCTCAACCTTTCTTCGTAGCTGAAATCTTTACTGGTGCAACTGGTAAATACGTTTCACTAAAAGATACTATCGCTGGATTCAAAGGCATTTTAGCTGGCGATTACGACAACCTACCTGAACAAGCGTTCTACATGGTTGGTAGTATCGACGAAGCTGTTGAGAAAGCAACTAAGCTTTAATTACTTAATTGGTTAAAGCTTTAGGAGAATAGTATGGCTGCTATGACTGTACAGCTTGATGTAGTAAGCGCAGAAGAAAGTATTTTTTCTGGCCGTGTTGAATCAGTTCAAGTAACTGGTGAAGCGGGCGAACTAGGCATTATGCCTGGGCACGCACCGCTGCTAACAAGCATCAAGCCTGGCATGGTACGCCTAGTGAAACAGAACGGAGAGGAAGAAATTATCTTCCTTTCTGGCGGAATCTTAGAGATTCAACCAAATGCGGTTAACATCCTTGCTGATGTTGCTATCCGTGGTGGTGATCTTGACGAGAACGCAGCTGAAGAAGCTAAGCGCCTTGCTGAAGAAAACATAAACAATGCCTCTGGCGGTATGGATTATGCCGAAGCGGCTGCACAACTAGCTAACGCTGTTGCTCAGTTACGTGTTCTGCAAATGGTTCGTAAGAAGCTTAAGTAATTTATTACTTAACATTGTTATGTTAATAAAAAGCACCTTCGGGTGCTTTTTTTATGCCTGTAATAAACTCAGCCCTCCCGCTACTACAATCGCCCACCTGATCCTAATTAATTTTCTGCCTAGATAACAACAGCATAAGCTGAGTGTGATTTGAATAATTATCGTTTAGTGCTTGTTATTTGAGTGATTTACGTGCAGTCTAGTGGCCAATATTTCTACTGGTTGTATAAATGCCCCACGTTTTTTGGACAATTAGTATTAAAAATGAAAATAAACCGTTATTGGATAACCAGTAACATATCAATTATAAACAAGGAACGTACTATGAATGTAAATCAATTTCGCCACCCCAAAGAAAGTGTCTACCGTGCCATTTGTGTCATCGTTGGCATCTTAATCTGGATCCCGCTGTTTTTTGCTATCGCGATCTTTTTACCCGTGATTGCTTTTTCGTTATGGATTACTCAGAAGTTTTTTGAGGCCTCGGTATATGGCAATGCAATACATGTTAATGAAGGTCAGTTTCCGGCCCTGCATAATATTAAAGTTGAATTATCTGAAAAATTGGGATTAAAGGATGTGCCTGAATTTTTTATTATTAATTCAGAAGGCACCATGAATGCTATCGCGATTAAATTCCTTAATAAAAAGTTTGTACTAATGTACAGCTCACTAATCGATTTACTAAAAACAGATGATAACAAAAGCATCGAGATGGTATTAGCTCATGAGCTTGCTCATCATGCTGCAGGTCATACTGGTTTTTGGTTAAACCTAGTCATGAAGCCAGCAATGTTTGTACCATTCTTAGGAAGTGCCTACAGCCGTGCCTGTGAGCTAACAGCAGACCGCATTGCTTATAGCTTAGTAGCAGATGTCGACGTCGCTACTACCGCGCTAATTAAGCTTGCTTGTGGTAGCGATAAGTTAGGTAAAGAACTTGATATGCAGACCTTTGTTGAGCAAGAAGCACGAGTACCATCTTTAGCCGGTTTTATTAATGAAATTTATTCTAGTCATACACGCATGACCAAGCGAGTAGAACATATTTCGGCGTTTTCAAGAGAGCAAAAAGCTTAAATTATTCTCTAGTCTTACTTATTTTTATAAGTGACAAAAAGCGCCTGCGGGCGCTTTTTTATTGGCTAGTGATTATTCAGGCCAGCTATTTAATGGCGATGAAATTATCTCGTGAGGCAGCTATTACCTTATTTCGGCCCTGTTTTTTTGCCCGATACAAGCAAGAATCAGCGAGCTTTAACCATTGTGCTGACGACATGCCTGGGCTTAATTCAGCCACGCCTACGCTGACAGTTATTTGCTGTTCACCTTGATTGACATTCATTTGTGCCAGAGTCTTACGTAAGTTCTCTGCAATAATTAATGCTTGTTTACTGTTGGTATGATCGAGCAAGATCAAAAAATCTTCACCGCCGAGCCGAAAAATCGTATCGGTTTTTCTGACATGAATAAACAGCGTGTTTACCAACTGCTGCAAAACAAGATCACCAATATCATGGCCATGCTGATCGTTTATTTTTTTAAAGAAATCTATATCGATTAACAAAATAGCGCTAGTGACTTGGTTACGGTCATTTTGTTGAATTTTCTGACCTAAAATCAAATCCATATGTCGGCGGTTAAAAGCACCCGTTAATGGATCGGTAATCGAATGAGTAAGCAGCTGTTGCTGTAAAGAATGAATTGTTAGCACAATCGCATTACCTAAAATCATCGTCGCAACCGTCGAACCAAGATACCTTAACGTCATCGCCAATTCATGATTAATAAATAACATCAATGAAATGGGTAATACGATCAGCGTATTACATAAGTTTGCCATTCGCAGCGGGGTTAAAAAATATATCGCGACTAATACCTGATAAGTCCAAAGAATCGGCAGCGGACCAATATAATAGACTGCTAATACTAAGGCGAGCCCTAACGTTACGATAATTAGATGAAAGGAAATTGGTGAGGGCTTATTTAATAGCGCGTAGCAAAACATCAGATTGTAACTAAACAAAAATAATAACTGCGCTGTTGCGAGCACCAAGTTGTCATGGCTAAACCAGTAATAGGTTAACGGCACGAGATATAGGTTAAGCAATACTGCAAAAATTTTAAGAAAGGTATTTTGTCTTAAGGCTAAAGAGCCCTCGAGCGATATTTCTCTAGGTAATTTTGAGCTAATCATCTATTGGCATTCTTGCTTGAAAAATAACATTAAATCTATCTTGGTATTGAATAATAATGTTTTCAAACGTAGCGATAAATAAACTGACAATAGGGTGTGAAAAGGAGTTACTTTGGGTGACAGGGCGGCTCAATAGCCACCACTGTCATCAGGGAATATTGTTATTCTTCAACGAGCCATTCAAGGGTAAAATGCGCGCTGTTATCTTGTTTAAGTTGCTTGGTTAGCCACGGCAATAATTCTCGCATTTGTTGTTCTAACTTCCAGGGTGGGTTAACAATGATCATGCCAGAGCCTGTCATACCAAACTCGTTAGTATCACCTTTGACACACAACTCAATACGCAGTATTTTCTTAATGCCTTGCTCAGAAAATTTCTGACAAAAACGCTCAACTTGAGCGCGTGAAACCACTGGGTACCATAAAGCGTAAATACCCGTTGCAAAACGGCGGTGTGATTCAACAATACCTTTAATGGCGTCATCGTGTTCAGTCTTTAATTCATAAGGCGGATCTATCAATACCAAAGCACGGCGTTGTGCTGGCGGCATCGCGCCTTTTAAGCCTTTGTAACCATCGATTTGCTGAATTCTTACTTTGCGCTGACCAGCAAACTCTTGTCTAAGCAGCTCAATATCGGTTGGGTGCAATTCAGTTAATTCAAGTCGGTTTTGTTGTTCCATTAGCTGCCATGCAACCATCGGTGAACCTGGGTAGTAAGTTAAATCGCCATTTGGATTCAACGCTTCAATGGTGTCGATGTACGGCTGCATTAAGTCCGGTATATCATCACGGTGCCACAGTCGCGCAATACCTTCTTTGTATTCGCCGGTTTTTTCGCTTTTAGCATCTCTCAAATCATAACGTCCAGCGGCTGAATGAGTATCGTGATAAACGAACGGCGTCGGTTTTTGTTTCAGAGATTCAATGATTAATGATTGAACAGTGTGTTTTAACACATCAGCAAAATTGCCCGCGTGAAAACTGTGGCGATAACTTAGCATAACAAACCTTTATAATGGCAATAGCAGAAGCCCCCGTGACGATGTTACTAAGCCAAGCGGCGGGCATTTGCTTTATTATACCTGTCATTGGGGGTAAATCGAGAGCCGTGAGCGCTTAACCCGAGATGTTTGAACTTAGTCGAGAAAATCCAAAATAGCATGCGCGACCGCTTTAGGTGCTTCGAGCGGTAATAAGTGATGCTGGCCTTTAAATTCGATGTATTTATTGTAAGGTAATATCTTTTGCCATTTTTGCCAGTTGCTTGCGCTCAAAAACTCTGACTTTTCTCCTCGCAGCCCTAATACTGGTAATTCAAGCTGCTTCAACTGGCGCCAAGCCCGTGGTGGATTTTGATAAAACCATGCTTCCCAAGCCTTGGGGTAACTTAAACACCATTGATTCTCATCAGATTTAGTGGCACCGACAATATATTGCCATAACGCCGGATCGCTGAGTTGTTTAAAAGCTCTTTTGGGGCGATGGAAGTCGAATGCATGTTGCAGGCTTGGCCACTGATCTGGTCGGTTAAGAGTTTTTGAGACTAATTTTAAACGTTTTTTGATGGTACTAGGCAGCAGATTAGCAATTTCAACCGTGGCGCTATTGAGAAATATAGGTTCAATGAATACTACTTTATCAAACAGTTCTGGCGCGCTATTAACCACCTTTAATACCACGATACAGCCCATCGAGTGACCAATTGCGGTAATTTTTTGCCCTGTTTCTTGATACCTGGCACGAGCAAAGGCTAAAAAGTCTTGCTCAAGCAGTGGCCATTGATCTCGGGCATTCGGATCTGTCTCGTCCCAACAAGGGCGTGATAGTGGCGCGAAAATGGTGTAACCCATTAATTGTTCAAGCAGAGGGAGGTAGCAGTGACTTGGATAACCATTGGCATGGACAAACAAACAAGGCTTACTGCCCTGCGTTAGCTTGAGGTAAGGGATCTTGGTTTGTTGGCAAATGGATGTGTTTTCAATATTTTGCATAGTCTGTCATTATAGGTAGCAAATGGAAAAGGAAAAGACCCCGTTGTGATTCAACTTGATCGCTGGCTAGAAAACTTACAACAAAATCAATTCAATGGCACGAACAATGTCAGAATTAATTATGCAATGATGCTGCAGCCGCAACCATCACCGGCGGTAATTGTGTCTAATGGCCGGATTGAAAGCTATTTAAAATATAGTGAGCTAGCGACCGAGCTTTATCAATTGGGCTATAGCGTGTATCTGTATGATCATCGAGGGCAAGGGTTGTCACAACGCTTGGCACAAGATGCTCAGCTGGGGCACCTCGATGACTTTAATCACTATATTGCCGATTTGGATATGCTAATTAACCAAGTTGTCTTGCCTGCGCGGCATACTCGCCATATTTTATTAGGTCATTCGATGGGCGCTGCTATTGCTGCACGTTATGTGCAAACCTGCGATCATTCAATCGAACAGTTAATCTTAGCCAGTCCGATGTTTGGCATTGAACTGCCGATGCCGATTGCCGCAGTACGGTTTGTGACCCAGTTAGCTAAGTTCTATGCGGCTAAAATAAGTGACCAACCAAGTTATGTGTTAGGAGGCCAGCCTTATAGTGTTCGGCCATTCGCTGGTAATAACCTAACGCAGTGTCCGCTGCGTTATCAAGATTTTCGCACCGTTTATGACAGGTTCCCGCAAATTCAGCTCGGCGCGCCTTCTAATTTGTGGTTAACCGAAGCGATAACAGCGGCGGACTTGTGTGTCGAGCAAGCGGCTAAAATCACCATTGCGACCTTATTGTTGCAAGCTGGTGACGACACTATTGTAAAAAATAGCGATCAAGATACTTTTGCAGCTCACATGCAGCCAGATTTAATTACATTGGTGACCATCAAGGCGGCCCGCCATGAATTGTTTTTTGAACTTGACTGTTATCGTCAGTCAGTGATGGCCGAGTTAACCAAATTTATTCGATAAAGCTGTGAGTTTATGCACTTTTTTCTGCCATTATTAGTGCGCTGCTTTGTTGGTGTCGTCGACAATAAAATAGGCTATTACCTTTAATTTTTTTAGCCTGTTTCTTGGCTTCACTGGCCTGATGAGATATTTCGACATGAGACCTAAAGCAGTAAACATCGGGTGATACGACGCCAATAGATAAACTGACTAACTCGAAAAATAGCTGTTCGCCATTACGGCTAGTCGCAAGGTACCCTTGATTATCGATTGCCTTGCGATCAAAAAACTGTAACGTTTGTTGTTTGAAATCCGCCAAGATATTTTTACATATCGCTTGCGAATTACCATGTTTAAATAAAATGATAAAATCATCACCACCGATATGGCCGACAAAAATATCGTTGCGGCGGCAATTAGAGCAAATAATTTGCGCCAATAATTTCAGTAATAAATCACCGACTGCATAACCGTAAACATCATTAAAAGGTTTAAAGTGGTCGACATCAACATAGGCTAGTTGAAAAGACTGTTGTTGGGCGAGCAGGTAATCAATTTCTTTTTCAATCGGCACGTTGCCAGGCAGCATAGTTAACGGGTTAGCGTAACGGGCATTTTCAATTTTAACCTCCGTTATTCGGCGCAGCAGCTCGCGGCTTGAAGCTATGCCAAGATACTTTTCATGCGATGTAATGATGAAATATTGGCTAAACTCTTCATCATTACGCTGAGTAATAAAAAGACTGGCTTGGTCTAATGATGTTAATTGGTCTAAAACTACTGGCTTAAGATCCATAAATTCGTCAATATTTTTACCTGCTAACAGTGCGTGGCCATAAATATCTGAGAAGCGTTCCATTAGTTGATGACGGTTAACTAAACCAACCGGGATCTGGTTCTGTAATACTGGAATACATTGAATTTTCGGATTAGCGACTAAGATTTTATAGAGGGTGCCAATTTTTTCAGTAATATCACAAGTGGAGGACGAACTTGCTAGCTGTTTGATCGTGTCAGCACTATTATTATGTTGATATGATGTTGGCTTTTCGACCTCAATACTCGGGAATACCTTGGTTGGAACAACGGCAGGTTTGGCCAATAAAAAACCTTGCGCGTAAACCATGCCCAGTTCACACAATAATTCAAACTCCTCCTTGCACTCAATGCCTTCGGCGATAACTCTGGTGCTAGTTGCTTTGCCTAAGTCAAAAATAGTCCGTAGAAATTCACGTTTGACGATATCTAGATGGCAGCCATCGACAAAATAGCGATCAATTTTGACAATGTCGGGGCGTAAATAGGACCACTCTTTTAAGCCAGCATAACCGGTCCCTAAATCATCAATAGCGACCGAAAATCCGTAATTACGATACCTTGCTAAGGCTTGATGTAATAACTCTGAAGAGAAAATTGGGTATTGTTCACTGATCTCGATAATGACCCGATCGCAGGACAGGCCGACCTTATTAACAATTTTTAATAACTCACCGTGCGGGTGTTTGGGATCAGTTAATAACATTGGACTGACATTAAGAAATAATTTGCCAGACAATTTCTGAGCGGCGAAACGCTCAATCGCGAGATTTCGGGTCAGCAACTCAAGTTGCGACAAGCATCCGCACTGGGTCGCAACTTCAAATAACCGACTCGCAGAGTATAGAGGTGAGTCCTGTGGCCCACGAGACAGCGCTTCGTAGCCAATAATTTCTTGTAACTCGACATCAAAAATTGGCTGGAATAATGTCGTTATTTGTTGATAGTTTAAAATTTCATGTAAGAGGTTATGCACGGCAAGCCCTTGTGTTAATGGACATTAGTTAAGTTGTTTAGAATTTAGTGGTTAAAAATGACAGTTTGATTACATCCCGGTGATAGTTTTAAGACTGTTGGTTCATAAGGTGCTGTCGTTGCTTGCAACGGTCATTATTGCTATATACTAATGGCTACTTCAACGGGGCTTAGAGTGAGCGCTTAAAAACAAGGAAACTATTGATGTCATTACAACCGCCAGAGCGCTATCAATCAATGAGCGCATATGATGAAGCGGCTAAAACTCATGCCTTAATCGCTTATGGCCTGATGGTAGCAGGGCTGTTTACCGGTATTTTATGGGTGGTAGGACTGGTATGGGCCATGCTTAAAAAAGAGGATGCCCGCGACAGTATTTTTTACGATCATTATCAAAATATTATTTCGACTTTCTTATGGAGCCTTGGGCTGTGGGTGGTTGGTTCGATTTTAGTTTGGGTGTTTTTTGGCTGGTTTATTTTGCTTGGGGTGTGGGTGTGGGCTATTTACCGCCTGTTAAAAGGCTTGGCCCGAATTACAGCTAACCAAAGTTTCCGAGATTGAAACTGATATTTAAACATGCCCTAGGCTGTGGGTCTAAATCACAGCACTAGGGTGTCAGGTCGGTCTAGCTCGCTTTTAAAGCGACTAGATCGGCCTGGGTTGCCAGTGAGGTAAATGCACCTTGATGCGTAACCGCATGAGCGCCACAGCTGCAACCAAAGTTTAGCATTGTCTCAAGCGCTGCAATATCAGCAGTAACTGCTGTCAGTCCTTTTTTAGAGACATTATGCTCGGCTAACGCATATAGGAAACCACCCATAAAGGCATCGCCAGCGGCGGTGCTGTCAACCATTTTCACTTTAGGTGGGGTAATCTTGCCTTCACCCGACTGAGTGTAATAGTTCAGTGAATTGCCGCCATCGGTAACCAAAATTAACGCCACGCCAGCCGCTAGCATCTCTTTAAGTACTTGCTCTCTGGTTTGATTGCGACACAAGAAATCGAGCTCTTCAACACAAACCTTAATGATGTCCGATTGCTTGATGCACTGCCAAATCAGCTCAAACGGATCACGGCCAGTCGGCCACAGGTTAACGCGTAAGTTAACATCAAAACTAATCGTGAAACCGGCCGATTTTGCACGTTCAATGCCGGCCATTGTCGCGTTTTGAATGTTCACTTCAGTTAATGTGTTAGAGCAGTAATGAAAAATTCCTGACTCAGTAAACCACTCAGCTTTAAAGTCATCTGCTGTAAATAACAAATCAGCAGACGGGCTGCGATAAAACTCGAAACTTCTTTCACCTTCATCATCAAGCGAGACAAATGCTAGGGCAGTTTTAGCTTGATCTGTTTGCAATATATAGTCGGTGCGGACCTGTGCTTGCTCAAGCGACTCGCGCATGAAGTCGCCAAACATGTCTTGACCGATCTTGCCTGCAAAATAGCTACGTCCGCCAAGTTTACCAATCGCAGCAGCGACATTAGCTGGGGCACCGCCAGGGAATTTAATGAAGGCCTCAGGGCTATCTGAGTTTTTGTTGTCAATCTTAGTGGACAACATGTCCACCAAGGCTTCGCCGAAAGAAATTACTTTGTCCATCTGTTTAACCTTGCTTTGTAGTGGTTGATGATTGTGTTGTATCTGAGCTTGAATCACAGCGACCAAGGTGCTGCTTGACTATTTCTAGTAGGCCTTGAGTTGAGCCATCATAATCGGTGCTTTGCAGCTCAATATTACGACTAATTTCAGTCGCTAAGCGCTTACCTAATTGCACGCCCCATTGGTCGAACGAATTAATGTTCCAGATGGCGCCTTGCACAAATACTTTATGTTCATAAAGCGCAATTAGCGCCCCAAGATTATGCGGATTTAGTTCATCAAGCAACAGAACGTTGCTAGGGCGGTTGCCCGGGCAGCTCGTATAATCAAGTTTACCTGCTTTCACATCGCCGTTCATAAAGGCATTTGCCTGAGCTAACATATTGGTTAGTAATGCAAATTGGTGGTCTTTGTTTTCTTTATCGCAGGGTAATGAGGCAATAAAATCAATGGGTACAAAACGGGTGCCTTGATGCAGCAGCTGGAAAAAAGCGTGCTGACCATTCGAGCCAGTTTGACCCCAGATAATCGGGCCAGTCGTGTAATCTACCGGTTTACCGCTGCTGTCGACTGATTTACCATTGCTTTCCATGTCGAGCTGTTGCAAAAAAGAGGGCAGTTGATGCAATGCCTGATCATAAGGAATGATCGCTTGGGTCTCGGCGCCAAGGAAGTTGGTATTCCAAATCCCGATTAAGGCCATTAGCACCGGCATATTTTCACTTAAAGGTGCCTCAATAAAGTGCCGATCCATCGCATAGGCACCTTCAAGCAATTCAATGAAACCTTCATAACCAATGCTCAGTGCAATCGGCAGACCAATGCTTGACCATAACGAGTAACGGCCACCGACCCAAGCCCAAAATTCAAAGATATTGTCTCGGTTAATTCCAAATTCCAACGCCGCGAGTTTATTGGTTGAGACTGCGACAAAGTGTTGGCCTATTTGGGCCTCGGTCCGACCCGTGCTTTGCATAAACCAGCGCTTGGCGCTATTGGCGTTAAGCAAGGTTTCTTGGGTTGAAAAAGTTTTAGTTGAGACAATGAACAAAGTTGTTTCTGGATCTAGCCCGCTGAGCACTTTTTTAATGTGCAAACCGTCGACGTTGGAAACAAAATGAAATTTAAGCTCTGGATGTTTGTAATTGAGTAACGCGCGGCACACCATGTTGGGGCCAAGATCTGAGCCGCCAATGCCAATATTGACAATATGCTTGATCGGCTTGCCTGAATAACCAAACCAATTACCGCTGCGAACCTGATCACTGAATGCTTTTAGTTTATCTAAGCCATTCCTAATATCCGGCATTACATCTTGACCATTAACGATGACCGGTTCATTGCCACGGTTACGTAAGGCCATGTGTAACACAGGACGTTTTTCAGTAACATTAATAATGTCGCCGGCCAGCATTTGAGCGCGGCGTTGACGCAATGGCGAGTGTTCCGCCAGTTGCACAAGGGAATCAAGAACTTCTTTAGTTATCTTATTCTTGGAATAGTCCAGAAAAAGCCCGCCGAAACGCAAGCTCATGTCATTAAAGCGTTGCGGCTCGGCGGTAAAATAGTCGGCAATGCGATCGTCGCTATTTTTTTTAGCGAGAGTCTCTAGCTTGTGCCAAGAGGCCGACTTTGTAAGTTCGTACATGGTACTTCCCTGATTAGTAGTTACGTTACATCCAGTGCTTCAAGGCTAACCATGACACCAAATGATTCTATTTTCATTACCGCTCGCTCGAATGCATCAACAAAGCGGTCCGAATTAATTAATTCATGACCAAAAATATCATGTAGATTGAGAAAATTATCCGTTAATTCTAGCGGCTCGCTGACTGCGTCTTTAAGTCGCTGCGCCATCGGATCCTTTATGTTATCAAGATCTTGGCTGTTAATATACAACGCCCAGCTTGCGATGATCAAGGCTACTCGCTCTAACGGCCGATCTTGCTTAATCAATTGATTAATTGTAGGCACCAGAAATTTAGGAATTTTGCTTGAGCCATCCATGCAAAGACGGCTTAATTGGTCTGCCATCTTTTGATTCGAAAAGCGTTGAATCAAGGTTTGTTTGTATTGTTCAAGATTAACCCCTGGAATTTCATCCAAGATTGGGGAAACATCTTTATCCATAAAGTGTTGAATAAAAGTATTAAATCCTGATTCGTTCATCACTTCGTTGGTCGAGTTATAACCGGCTAAGTCACCTAGGTAACCCATCGCTGAATGGCTAGCGTTAAGCAAACCAATTTTCATGCCTTCATAAGGGGTGACATCTTGCGTAAATTGAACACCGACCTGTTCCCAAGGTGGGCGGCCGTTACAAAAATTATCTTCTAGTACCCACTGAATAAAAGGTTCGCAAATTACTGGCCATTGATCTTCAATGCCATAATTATCTGTTAACCATTTACTGTGTTCAGGGGTGGTCATCGGGGTAATACGATCAACCATGCTATTGGGAAAACTAACGTGCTGTTCAATCCAGGCACCTAACTCAGCATCTCTTTTATTAGCAAAAGCAAGCAGTGCTTTACGGGCAACGTCACCATTATGTGGCAGGTTATCGCAAGACATTACCGTAAATGGCTTTTGTGCTAGCGCTTTACGTTGTGCTAATGCTTCGGTCAAATAACCAAATACTGTGCGAGGCTCGGTCGGATGTTCTAAATCATGGATAATATCTGGGTTGTTTAGATCAAACAGGCCAGTATTGTCGTCAACGTTATAACCACCTTCGGTAATGGTTAATGACACAATGCGAACGAGTGGGCAGGTTAGCTTGTCGATTACCGCTGTCGGGTTATCAGGCGCAAATAGAAATTTGGTGATGGCACCAATTACGCTAACAGCCGTTTCTTGCTGATGATCGAGTTCCATCACCGTATAGAGATGGTCTTGATCGGCTAATATTTGCTGCATCTTTTGATCGCTATCGCGTAAACCTACGCCGCAGATAGCCCAACCTTGGCAGCCACTTTCGAGCAAACGCTCGGTATAAACGGCTTGATGAGCACGATGAAAACCACCGACCCCGATATGAACGATACCATGCTGGTCGTAATTACGAGGGTAGCTTGGTCGCGTTATCTGATTGTCTAGTTGGGGTAATGCACAATTG
This sequence comes from Gammaproteobacteria bacterium, assembly GCA_013214945.1. NCBI lineage: Bacteria > Pseudomonadati > Pseudomonadota > Gammaproteobacteria > Gammaproteobacteria bacterium. Next base: position 146,093 of record JABSRT010000005.1, on the reverse strand, counting down.
TTCAATTTCATAAATTTTACCTTGGAGTTCCCATTGGCCGCTATCAAAAAGTCACAACTCACCGACGCCAGTTTCTGAGCTACAGAAACTGGCGTGAGAGCGGATAAGGGGTTAGGAGCTTCTTTTGCTAAGCTGCTGCTCGGTTTAGTTTGTGAATGGTCTGGCCCTGTGCATCAAATAGATGACAATGCGATAGATCGAGGCTTAGGCTGACAGTGTCACCAAAGTTACAAGAGAAATCACCAGAGATCCGTACGGTAATTGCTTCTTTAGCGTCGGTTTTTACATAGCAGTACGTATCACTACCCAGATGTTCAGCAACATCAAGTACACCGCTGAAGTGGCCTTCATTGTCTTTGGTAATGTGAATATGTTCAGGTCGCACGCCCAGTGATACCTTGCTGCCATTGGCCAAGCCTGCACCAGATACCGGCACCTCAACAGTACAACCTGAATCAAGTTGTACCTTAACTCCGCCCTGAGCAGTACCAATGACTTGGCCTTCTAAAAAGCTCATTCTTGGCATGCCTAAAAATCCTGCGACAAATTTGTTAGCTGGGTGATGATAAAGCTCCATCGGCGAGCCAACTTGCTCGATCTGACCATGGTTCAGTACAACCACTTTGTCAGCTAGCGTCATGGCTTCAACCTGATCATGGGTTACGTAAATCATGGTGGCTTTAAGATCATGATGCAGGCGAGCTAGCTCTAGTCGCATCTGGATCCGCAGGGCGGCATCGAGGTTAGACAGTGGCTCATCAAACAGAAATACCTTAGGATGGCGCACAATTGAACGGCCAATGGCGACACGTTGGCGTTGACCACCAGACAAGTCTTTGGGTTTACGCTCAAGCAGTGGTTCTAACTCTAAAATACGAGCAGCATCCTCAACTTTATCATTGATCGTTTTTTTATCCAGACCCGCTAGTTCCAAGGCGAAAGACATGTTTTTACGTACCGACATATGTGGGTAAAGCGCATAACTTTGGAATACCATTGCCAAATCACGTTTGGCCGGGGCCAGTTCGGTGATCTCTTTACTGTCGAGAAATATTTTACCGCTCGACACTTCTTCTAAACCAGCAATTGAGCGCAGCAGTGTTGATTTTCCGCAGCCGGAAGGACCAACAAATACTACAAACTCGTTATCAGTAATCTCAAGGTTGATGCCTTTAAGTACTTCGACATTACCGTAAGATTTTTTTAGATTTTTTATTGTTAAATCAGCCATGTGACTACCTTAATTATTTAACTGCACCGAAAGACAAACCGCGAACCAACTGTTTTTGACTGACCCAGCCAAAAATTAGAATTGGCGCACAGGCCAACGTTGATACGGCCGACAACTTGGCCCAGAACAGTCCCTCAGGACTAGAATATGAAGCGACTAGCGCAGTAAGTGGTGCTGCTTCTGAAGCAGTTAGGTTGAGCGACCAAAAGGCTTCGTTCCAGCTGAGAATTAACGACAACAATACCGTCGACGCAAGTCCGCCTTTGCTCATTGGCAACAAAACGCGCCAGATTTCTTGCAACAGTGTTGCGCCGTCCATGCGGGCTGCCTCAAGAATGTCTTTAGGGATTTCCTTGAAATAGGTGTAAGCCATCCAGACCATAATCGGCAAGTTGATTAGGGTGTAAATAATTACTAGGCCGAGACGGGTGTCAAGTAAGCCCAAATCTCTAAACAGCAAGTAGATTGGTACTAGCACGCCAACTGGCGGCAGCATCTTGGTTGATAACATCCACAGTAAGGTTGACTTGGTGCGCTTAGTTTCAAAAAATGCCATTGAATAAGCCGCTGGTACCGCGATAAGCATGCCAATAATGGTTGAACCAAATGCCACTACTACTGAGTTCCAAGCGAAGTGAAAATAGTCACTGCGATCATTAATCGAAATGTAGTTTTCCAACGTCGGGCTAAATATCAGCTGAGGCGGAGAAGCAAATGCATCAATCTCCGTCTTAAAACTGGTTAGGATCATCCAGAAAATCGGGAAGAATATCGTCAGTGCCACTATCCAAGCCAGAGTGCCCATGGCAATCGTTTGAATGCGTCGACGTTGTTTGAGGTTTAACATAAAATCACCTTTAGTATCAGTTACTTTTCGGTCAGGCTTTTGCCAACCAACCGCACGAGGAAGAAGGCGGCAATATTGGCCAGTAACACTGCGATTAAACCACCGGCAGAAGCTAAGCCGACGTCAAATTGCAATAATGCTTGGCTATAAATTAAATAGGCCAAATTGGTTGTTTCGTAGCCTGGACCACCACCGGTGGTGGTAAATATTTCGGCAAAAATCGACAGTAAAAAGATCGTTTCGATCATTACCACTACTGCGATTGGTCGCGCTAAATGAGGCAGAGTCAGGTGGCGAAATAACGCCCAAGGACCAGCACCATCAAGACGTGCGGCTTCTTGTTGTTCTTGATCTAAAGATTGCAGCGCGGTCATCAAAATTAAAATAGCGAAGGGCAGCCACTGCCAAGAAACAATCATAACAATTGAGAATAAGGGGTAATCAGTAAACCAGTCGATCGGCTGGGCACCAAAGAATTTCCAAATCGCGGTAAACACCCCAGCGACAGGATCTAGCAGTAAATTTTTCCAAACCAGCGCGTTAACCGTTGGCATAATGAAAAAAGGTGAAATCAGCATGACCCGGACAATGCCTTGGCCCCAAAATGGCTGATTAACTAACACCGATATAAGGACCCCGAATATGACAGTGATCAACAAAACTGCACCGACCAATATCAGGGTGTTGCTCATGCCTGCACCAAAACTTTCGTCGGTGAGGAAAAATTCAAAATTCTCTAAGCCAACAAAACCATTGTCGTTGGGGTAGAGCAAATTATAGCGGATTAAAGAAAAATAGATTGTCATCGACAGTGGAACAATCATCCAAAGCATTAATACGAATACTGACGGCGATACCATGTATCGGCTCATCTTGGCATTTTGCTTGGCTATTCCCGTGAGACTTTCCTTGCTGGTCGATGTGTTGGTTACATCTTGCTTTAAGGTGGTTGTATTCATAGCAAACTCACACAATACAGATTAGGCTAATAGCCTGAAAGGTATGCACTGTAAACTGCCATCGGCAATTACAGTGCATGGATAAAACGCAGATTAAACTTAGCGGTTACTTGTAGTAACGAGCACGTTTCATTTCGCGAGTTGTAACACGTTGTGCGCTTTTTAGGGCTTTCTCAACGCTCATTGAACCGGCTAGGGCACCAGAAAACAGCTTGCCTACTTGCGTAGCAATTGACTGAAATTCTGGAATTGCCGCAAACTGGACACCGACATAAGGCACGGGTTTTAACGTCGCGTCATTGGCGTCTGCTTTGTTTAACGATTCAAGTGTTTTGGCAGCAAAAGGTGCCGCAGCCATATATTGAGCATTGTCATAGGTTGATGCACGAGTGCCCGGAGGAACTTTAGCAATACCACTCTTAGCAGCGACCAATTGGCCGTATTCTTTAGAGGTGGCCCAAGTAACAAAGGCGGTTGCAGCTTCTTTGGCGTCAGAGCTTGTTGGCACTGCTAGCGCCCAAGACCAGAGCCAGCCAGCCCCTTTACTAGTAACTTGTTGAGGAGCCAAGGCAAAACCAACATCATCAGCAACTTTACTTTGCGACTTATCCGTTACAAAGGCACCAGCGACTGTTGCATCAACCCACATGCCACACTTGCCACTGTTAAATAGGGCTAAGTTTTCGTTGAAGCCATTAGCAGCAGCACCTGGAGGTCCGTATTTACCTAGCAGGTCAACGTATAAACTAAGTGTTTTAGTCCATTCTGGGCCAGTAAATTCAGGCTTCCAATTTTCGTCAAACCAACGCGCACCATGAGCATTAGACATCGTCGTAATTAATGCCATGTTTTCGCCCCAGCCAGCTTTACCGCGCAGACAAATCCCGTATTGACCCTGGTCTGGCTTATGCAGCTTTTGAGCAAAGCTCATTACCTGATCCCAACTAGGTTGGTTAGGCATCACTAGACCATTCTTTTCAAACAGATCCTTACGATAGTAAGTCATTGAGCTTTCTGCGTAAAAAGGTAGTGCGTACAAGGTGCCATCGGCAGACAGTGCGCCTTTTACCGCCGGAAAGATGTCGTCAACATCATAAGCAGCAGGCAGGTTGTCCATGGCGGTTAACCAGCCTTTTTTACCCCAGATCGGCGCTTCATATGCACCAATCGTCATCACATCAAACTGACCACCTTGAGTGGCAATATCTGTGGTTAAACGTTGGCGCAGCACGTTCTCTTCAAGAACTACCCACTTTAGTTTAATATCCGGGTGGCTTTGTTCAAACTCACCAGTAAAACCCTGCATTCGGACCATATCACCGTTGTTTACGGTGCCAATGGTGATAGTTGTTGCTGCTTCTGCTAGTGGAATGGAAGCTGCGATGCCAGCGCCCAAAATCGCAGGAAGGATACGCTTGATTGTCATATTCAAACCTCTATTTATTGTTATAGGTAATTTCTATGTATTTACTAATACCCAGTCATTCGTCATCTTCTGTGTATGAGCCATGGCATTACAGCATGTGTTTAACGAGTGAACAAATACACAGTCTTACCAAGATCTATACTTTTTTGTTGTTTTTTTGTTTGATCTAGATTGTTTTTTTATTTTAACTTAATTAACCTATTGTTATTTAATGGGATGAGTTAACTGGTCAGACGCGAAAAAGTATTTATTTTTACGGATTGTTAAATCGACATATCGAGTTTAGTGGCTCGAACTATTTGATTGTAGTTTGTTTTTTAAACAAGACTGGCAGGCTTTTTATTGCTGATTTAGTCCCGATAGAGGCTATCTGATGAAGTTTTTCGATATTCAGAGGGGGTCATTTTCTTAAGATCATAAAAACGGCGATTAAAGTTGGCGATATTGTTAAACCCAACCGAAAAACATATTTCAGTAATTGGCTCATTACTATGCGCTAGCTGTTCACAGGCTTTGTTGACCTTAAGGCTGTTAACAAACTCGATAAAACCATGTCCGGTTGATTGTTTGAAAAATTTAGAAAAATAGCTCGAACTCATCTTAAGGTGCGCTGCTGTTTCGGCAAGGGTAATCTGACCATCATAGTGTTCAAAGATATAAATAATAGCTTTATTCAAGCGATCTAACACCTTGTCATCTAGTTCTGGCACATAAGCCGATGTCGATAGGACCCGGTATTGGGTCATGGAAGCCAGTAGTTCGATTAAGGTCCAAAATCGAGTCAGGCGTCTAAAGCCGGTCGAATTAGCAATTTCTTCGAACAATTCGACTGCTTGAGATATTTCTCCAGCGTCTAAAAACTCAATGCCATAACGACCACGAGTCCAAAAAGGCTTTAAAGCGTGTAATTCAGGAAACGACTTTTCGCAGCGTTCAATAAAGTCCGGCGAAAAATTTATTACCCGATCGCGAATTGCAATTTGCTCGCCTTTATCAATTTGACTGATCCAATTGTGGGGCAGATTGGGGCCAACTAAAATTAAGCTGTTCGGACTGAAGTTGCCAATATAGTTACCAATAAAAACCTTGCCCGAACTTTCTGTGATCAGGTGTAATTCGTACTCTTCATGGTAATGCCAGCGGACTAATTGACTAGGAAAACCATGTTCGAGAAAGCGGATCGATTCGCCGCGTTGTTGATCAACGAGTTCAAATTGGGGCTGAACTAGTTTTTTTGATTTACTCATCATGACCTTCATTGCATCGCCGTAAGCGACCATAACTAATTGAGATGGTCTAATTGGCGAATTTGAGCCAAGAATAGCGCATGAATACGACGCAATCAATCTTAGAGGTTAATTACGAATGCCTTGCATGCTGCATGAGCATTTTTACGGCGTATTTGCTTAATGCATACCGCTATCTGGATAGCAATGGACAGACCACGGTGCCGACAGGGTATGAGGGTTGAAGCTAGGGATTTGAAAAAGAAAAACAATTTCAAGTTAAAAAAGGGGTAATTATCAGTTACCCCTAAATCTTTTTTTATAACGCGGCAATCAATATTTTACGCACAATATCTAGGGTTAAATCACCGGTTTCTGACAGATGAGTTAACTGCATTTTTTCCATATTGGAGACAACCTGATCGATGCCAGTTTCGTCGATTTGGTAATGAGATAGCTGGGTAACAATCTCAAGCGAATTAAAAAAGGCTTCGGTCTTGTCGATCGCACTATCGATCTTTTCGTCGTCAGTACCTGTCGTGATGTCCCAAACCCGCTCGGCAAATTGCAACAATTTAGCGCGTTTTTGGGCTTTACGTTCACGCATTAAGCTTGGCAAGATAATCGCGAGTGTACGACCGTGAGCAATGTCAAAGCTTGCTGTTAACTCATGACCAATCATATGAGCCGACCAATCGTGAGGTACGCCAACACCAATGATGCCGTTTAACGCCGAGGTCGCAGACCAGATAAAGTTTTTACGTGCGTCGAGATCTGTATTGTCGTTAAAGGTAACTGGGCCATCTTCAATCAGGGTTTTTAAAATGCCTTCAGAAAATCTGTCTTGAATTTTGGCATTGACCGGGTAAGTTAAATATTGCTCAAATACATGAACAAATGCATCGGCTACGCCGTTGGCTATCTGCTCTTTAGGCAAGGTCAGGGTTAAGTCAGGATCTAACACAGAAAACTTAGGAAAAACCAGCGGCGAACTAAATGGATATTTCTGCTGGTTAAGGGTGATGACACCGCCGCTGTTCATTTCTGAGCCAGTAGCAGGCAGCGTCGCAACACAACCAAATGCTACGGCGCTATCTGCAGGCACTGGCTTAAAGCCATGGCTTAGCAAACTGCTGTGATCGCTATCGACCTTGGCTGCTAACGCGATAAACTTGGTGCCGTCCATCACTGAACCGCCACCGAGCGCCAATAAAAAATCAATATTTTCAGCTTGGACAACAGCGACGGCTTTCATCAACGTCTCGAACTGTGGATTAGGTTCAACACCACCAAATTCAACAACGGTACGATCGCCCAACAGCTTAACTACTTTGTCTAACGTGCCATAGCGCTTAACGCTGCCGCCACCATAAATCACCAGTACTTTTGCATTAGCTGGGATGAGTTGGTCTAGTTCATGTAAACGCTCTTGGCCAAACACAATACGGGTTGGATTGTAATAATCGAAATTGTTCATGGTATGCCCTCTGTAATTTATTCATGCATATTACCAGCACTACAGATTGTTTGAATGGGCTAATCACTCAATTTCATGCCCAAAGCTATCATTGGTTGTTTTTTGGCTGGTTAGATTTTGTTGGCTAAGTATAATGTAAAGCAAGATACTCTTTGGAATACATCATGAATAACTTGGTTGATAATATCGCCTTACTTGCTACCAGTGAAGGTTATAACTCGACCCCGCTCGCGGGTGTTGGCATTTATAAAACCAGCCAATCAACCAAGCGAGAGCCGCTTTGTTATAGTCAGGGTATTATTATTGTGGTGCAAGGACAAAAGCGAGTCCATTTTGATCACAAGGCTTATGATTACAACCCTGACAACTATCTTGTATTAACGCTGCCGCTGCCCGCTGAGTGTGAAACCATTGTCGAGGCTGACAAGCCGTTACTCGCTTTGGTGATTAATTTTGATATGAGCATATTGAATGAGCTGGTTCGAATATTTGATGACCATGGAAAAATTATTCGCCATGACAGTCTTGGCGAAACTAAAGGTTTGTTTGTTGGTCGCTGCACTGAGCAATTTTCTTGTGCAATCACCCGATTATCACAATGTTTAAGCACTAAAATCGAGTGCGACATTATCGGCAATGGATTGATCCGAGAAATATTTTTTCATATCCTTAGTGGGCCACAAGCCGCGCCATTGTTTGCATTAGTGTCGCATAATACCCATTTGTCACGGATCGAGCGGGTCTTAAAACATTTGCATAGTAATTTTCAAGCACGGCTAGACGTTGAGCAGCTCGCCGCAATGGCCAACATGAGTAGTTCGACCTTTCATCGTAATTTTAAGCAGGTTACAGCTTCTTCACCGATTCAATACGTCAAAAAAATTCGCTTAAATCGGGCCAAAGAATTACTGATCGACCAAGGAATAAAAGTAAAACAAGCGGCGGGGCTGGTCGGTTACGACAGTCCAACCCAGTTTAGTCGTGAATTTAGCCGCTACTTTGGCCACAGTCCGAGAGAGTGCAGTTAACATCTTAATTGTCGGACATCATAATTATTAATTTATTATTGGAGTAACCATGGTCACCACAGCACAACTGAACCATTTCTTTAAAAATGATTTTCCTCAGGCCGATATTATCGTTGAACAGGTTGGTGGTAAGTCAGCGACAATAAGAAAACGGATCACCGAGCAACATTTACGCCCTGGTGGTACGGTTTCTGGGCCGGTATTAATGGAAGTGGCCGACGCTGCCTTATATGTCGCTATTTTGGGTGAACTTGGCTTGGTTGCAATGGCCGTTACGACCAACTTAAATATTAATTTTTTACGCAAGCCTGCTTCAGACCAAGATATTATCGCTCAGTGCACACTAATAAAAGTTGGCAAACTGCTGGTGATTGGCGAGGTATCGCTTTATTCCGAAGGCCTTGATGAGCCAGTCGCTCATGCTGTTGGTACTTATGCGATACCGCCAAAAATCGGATCATAACTTGGCCTAAATTATAATCGCAGGCTCTTTTTGCTTGCGATGAAAGCTTAGGGGAATTTCATATTTGAGCTTTCTCACCCTGATCTCTATTTTTGTATTGCCACGCCACAACGCTCAGCATATTTGACGTTTAATGACTACAATTAGCTCTATAGTTTGTCAGTTTTTTGTGCTGATTTTGGCGTGATCGCTGACGGTCGGGAGCTCAAATGAATTCTATTAAAACAATCATTCTCCGTTCATTCGCTATGTTACTGCTTTTAGGGGGCTTATGTTTGCTAATGATCGATCATCAGTTGCACCAGGGCATCGATAAGCGGGTGGAAACAGAGTTAAAATGGCTCGCGGAGTTTGCGGTGGAAACTATCGCGATTGCCAATGTCGAATTAAAGACTAAGCGGATCGACCCTATTGCTAAACGGTTAAAAAAAACATCCGGGGCTAGGTTCACGTTTATTAATGACCATGGTTGGGTGATTGGTGATTCAGATGTCGCTTTTAATCAGGTTGTTTCAATGGCTAACCACATCGAGCGATCCGAAATACAGCAGGCGTTGCAGTCTGGGCATGGTAGCGCCAGACGTCATAGTGAGACCCTGCATCACGATTTTTTTTACGTAGCAATACTTAAGACTATTGAGATAAACGGCCGCCCCGTTGATCTCTTTGCTCGGGTTTCATTTTCTGCTGAGACTATCAGCGCTCAAATCATGGATATGCGACTTACATTATTGGTAATCTCGACATTTGGAGTCGTTACTTTAACGATAATTATCGTTATCGCCATGCGTAGAATGGCTAGGGCGAAAGAGCGTGAGCAACAAATTCTTAAAAGTAAATTAGATCAACAAGACAGTGAAATTGAGGCGATGCAAGAGCTAGATTCGCTATTAGGTGCTTGCATTGAATTGGATGATGCTAACAAGGTTATTAATCAGCTGTTACCCAATCTATTAGACCAATCTAGTGGTGGTATTTCCGTTTATAAATCTTCCAGAAATACCCTAGTAACAGATATGTTTTGGGGGAAGCCTTGGTTAGCAGATACTGAATTTCCCCCGAATCAATGCTGGGCGCTGCGCAAAGGGCATGAGCATTTATTTAATGGTGGTGCCAAGGGCGTTGCTTGTGAGCATTTTAGTCAAGACCAAGCGCTAAACCAATCATCATTATGTGTGCCTTTGATTGCGCATGGCGAAACAGTTGGGGTGATGCATATTCATCAACAACAATTTTCAGATCAGCTAATTACATTGATTAACTCTGTGGCTAAAAGAATTGGTATTGCAATTGCCAACGTCCAGCTAAAACACAGCCTGCGCCAGCAGGCGATAAGAGACAGTTTAACCAATCTTTATAATCGTCGATATTTATTTGAAACACTCGAACAGCTGGTCGCTCGGTCGCTAAGATCCAACAGTCCTATTGGCATAATAATGATAGATATTGACCATTTTAAAAAACTCAATGATAGCTACGGTCATGATGCCGGTGATATCGCACTTAAAACTGCGGCCGATTTTTTTGTTAAAGGCACCAGAGCAGGTGATGTGGTGTGCCGTTATGGCGGCGAAGAATTTTGTATCGTTTGCCCTGATAGCTCAATTGAGCAAACTGTCTCAATTGCACAAAAGATATGTATTGGCGTCGCAGGCTTAGAAATAAAAATTAATCACAATGAAAAAATAACCATGACTTTGTCGGCCGGTGTTTCAGCCTTCGTAGATGAAGAAAACATGATTCACGGGGTGATATCACAGGCAGATCAAGCCTTATACCAAGCTAAATCAGATGGCCGTAATTGTGTTAGAGCTTTTAAGTTTATATGACAAGTTATTGTTAATCAGTTAAATAAACGGTTACCTGGTAACCATTGCTTAATTGCTCGGTGCTATAACGCCAATTAAATTGCTTAGTTAGCTTTTCGACCAGCAACATGCCCAAACCAAAACCTAATTCATCATTGGTTTGATTGTTATCATTTGGATTTGATTCAATATTGGTAATAACCACCTGATGACCTTGTTGCACTATTGCCACATGCCCTGACTGGGTATGTTGAAATGCGTTGCGAATTAAATTGTTTAGCACAATAACACCGGGGGTTTTAGCCAGTTCAATCAATTGCTGATCAACCTTAAGGTTAACCTCAACCGACTTTCCTGCCAGTAAATAATTGAGTTCGTGTGCCACATGCTCAACTAACTGACCTAAGCAAACCTGCTCAACACTCATTTTTGTCTCACCTTCACGACTGAGCCACAATAAGGTTTCTGTCATTGATTTCATCGTTAGGCTAGCGCGCTCAATTCTATCGCGAATAATGCGTTCTTTATCGGATGGTGTCGGGTTAACCTTTTCGAGCAAGGCGCTATTGCTTCTTAGTACCGCTATTGGAGTGCGTAATTCGTGACTGGCGTAATTTAAAAAACTTTGTTCACGTTTAATCGATTGCGCCACTGAGACTAAATTTTGGTGGATTAGGCTAGCTAAGCCATTAAGTTCTTTAAACTTAAAGTCAGGAAGTGGCGCTGATAAGTCGTTTATTTTTAGTGTTTTAGCCCATTGTTGCAATGACTCCATTGGCAGCGCGACTTTTTTGAAAATAGTCAGCAACGTAACCACGAACAACATAATGCCGGCGCAACCAACAATGATTATCCACACCAAAGGATCTATTACAAAGCCTTCTTTAGCCTGAACATTTTCTCGTAAACGTTCATTAAAACGTGACACAAATATTAGCTGATCATCGCGCTCAACCACCATTAATGAATAGGCTTTTTCAGGGGGGGCAATATAGATCCAATCAACAAATATTGAGTGATGCACGTTCTTTTCGACAGGGATGGTCTTAAATCGATCTCGCACGGGCTGTGGCACTTTGTTCCAGTCGGTGGTGACATGGAAATGTAATACCTGTTGCTCATCTTTGCCGTCTTGTGGATATTGCGCGCCAATGTCTAACATTAAGCCTTCAACCACCATATCGAGGGTTCCCACAAACAATCGACCACTTTGGTAAGAATAAATAACCGCAATAACCAGCACCAAGCTGGTTAATAAGCTAAAAATGTAAGTGCGAATGCTCATAAGGACTCTGTTTTATTGGGTAAGGCTGAGGCGGTTAATCTTGTTTTAATGCAAAACCAAATCCAGTTTCGGTGGCGACCGAAATATTAGCCTCAACGCGTTCAAGTTGTTTGCGCAAATGGTGAATATGCACTTTTAAGCTATTACTATCGGGTTGGTCGTCGCCCCATACTGCTTGCATCAAGGCCAATCGAGAGACAGGTTTTTCTGCCTCGCGCATTAGTTTCTCTAACAGCTTAAAAGTAATTGGCGTCAGTTTTAACGCTTTATCGTTAAAGCTGGCGGTTTTTTCTTTTAATTGCAGTGCAAGCTGGCCAACAGTCAGGCTGCTTACCTGACCGCTTCGCCGAGTTGATAATGCTTTAACTCGCATTAATAGCTCTTCAATTTCAAAGGGTTTAACCAAATAATCATCGGTGCCAGCGTCAAAGCCGGCCATTTTGTCGCGCAAGGTGTCGCGCGCTGTTAGCATTAAAATAGGGGTGTCATTGCTGTTAGCCCTTACTTTTTGGCACACCGACAGGCCGTCCATCCGCGGTAAATTAAGGTCGAGAATAACCACCTGATAGGGGTTAGCCTCGATTAATGCTAAGCCCTGAACCCCGTTGGCGGCATGATCGCATTGAATATCTTCAAACTCAAAGTAGTCAACCACGGTTGCAGCCAGATCAATATCGTCTTCAACCAGTAATACACTAATGCTCATGTTGTACGTTCCCGTTGGGTGTGTGGCTAAACTTGGCTTTTAGATTATCGATAGCAGATATCGCATCTTGATGGATCATTAATAATGACGGCACTAACAGCAAAGTAATAAACGTTGCGAATAAAATACCATAACCAAGCGACGCCGCGGCAGGAATAATAAACTGAGCTTGCGGTGACGTTTCACTTAGTAACGGCATTAAGCCGGCGTAAGTGGTGATTGACGTTAATAACACCGCCCGTAATCGCCCGGTACAAGCTGCGACTATCGCATCAGATATTTTGTCTGTGGTGGTTTTAACCTGATTAAAACGAGACACTAACAACAAGCTGTCATTTACCACCACGCCGCTTAAGGCAACAATGCCATTAAAAGACAAAATACTTAACACCATATCATTAAGCCAATGGCCCAAGATAGCACCGACTAAACCAAATGGAATCACCATCATAATGATGACCGGTTGAACGTACGAGCGCAATGGAATGGCTAGCAGAATATAAATTGCCGCCATTGCCATCATAAATAAGCGGGTCATAGAATCTGCTGTTTCGGCTTGTTCTTCCGCTTCACCAGCAAAATGAATGGTTAAATCTGGATAACGATTGGCTAAATCCGGGATCAGAGTTTTTTGCAATTGACTGACCAACTCACTTGACGAAATGATCTGCTTATCAACCTGAGCGCTCACATATACTGCCGGTAAGCCTGAGATACGGGTAATATCATTTTGTTGATATTGTTCGGTAATTGTTGCTACCACCGACAACGGCACCACTTGACCATTGCTTAATCTAACTGTGGCGTTCGTGACATCGCTGAGGGTTTGGCGCTCACTTTGCGGGTAACGAATACGAACCTTTACTTGATCTTTATCGCGTTGATAGCTTTGAACTACTTCACCACCAAACGCTTGCAGTACTTGGCGTGAAAGCCCTTGAGTCGTTAAGCCTAGTGCCAAACCTTGTTCGTTTAACGCCAAATGCAGCTGCGCCTGACCTGAATCAAAATTATCATCAATGCCAGATACGCCAGCAATACGGCTAATGGCGGCTTTTATCTCTTGCCCTGCGGTGCTGATCGTGTCGGTATTCCACGCTTTGAGTTCAACTTTAAAGTTATCACCACCGCCAAAACCAGAACGAATATCGAGTTTACGCACGCCTTCAGGCATTTTTGCGATAGCTTTCCAGGCGCTGGCGAAGTCATTTAATGAATAAGGCGCGTTTTTGTCGAGCTCAACAGTAATGGATCCCGCCAAATCACTTTCACCGATCACTTCAATGGTGTCAATGGCGCTGCCAGGTTGGTCATGTTGCGCCATTAATTGTTGATCGGCCATGGTGGCGGCCAGCTCGATGGCGACTAAGTTTTTAGTGGTTTGGCCGAAACTGGCATCGTTTTGCATCGACACACTGGCTTGGATGACACTGCCGGGAATATCAGGGAAAAACGCGGTGCGCACACTGCCGTTGGACAACATGCCAATGACTAAAATAAAGATCGCAATAAAACCACTGACCACCGCATAGCGGTAGCTAATTGCCCACTTTATTGCCGGTAAATATACTTTGTGGTTAAACCATTGCAAGCCATTATCGGCGCCAGCCTGAATGCGAGACCATAAGCGCCCTAAGCCTGACTTTGCTTTGCTATGAGTATTTAAATGGGCTAAATGAGCCGGTAATATTAACTTAGACTCGACCATCGACAGTAATAAACAGATAGTTACCACGACCGCAAACTGCGAATAAACTTGGCCCATCATGCCATCAACATTAGCCAAAGCAACAAAGGTAGCCACTGTCGTTAGCACGCCAAAAATAGTCGGTACCGCCACTTTTTTGGTCCCTAAAATAGTGCTTTCAATACTGTCACCTTGCTCTTTACGGGTCGAGTAAATGCTTTCTCCGACCACAACGGCGTCATCGACCACTATGCCGAGCGCTAAAATGAAGCCAAAGGTGGTCATTTCATTAATCGTCATCGCGGTGAAGCTGTCGGTCATAAAAAATAAGGTGCCGCAGAAAATAAACGGCAACCCAGCGGTGACCCAAAAGGCGACGCGTAGGTTTAAAAACAGCGCCAAGACAATAAAGACTAACGCAATGCCAGACAGGGCATTTTTAACCAGCAATGCCAAACGATCACGAATTAAGGTGCCGCCATCATTCCATGTTTCGACAAAAACATGCTGTGGCAACAAGGTGCTTTCTTGCCATTTAGCGACGATGTTGTTGGCTTGTTCGACAATTTTTAAGACATCGCCACTACCATCGACATTAATTTCAACCCCAATGCCCGGTAGGCCGTTGTAACGACCAATCACTAAGACATCATCCGCGAATTGATCATTAATTTTGGCGACATCGCCTAGTAAAACCTGACTACCATCGGCTTGGGTTAGCAACGGAATATTAGCGAATTCTTGCTGCTGATAAGCTTGTTCAGCCACTTTTAATCGCATTACCTTGTCGGCGTTGCGTAAGCTGGTAGAGATTGCTGTTGCTGATTCGTTGTTGACGATCGTGGCGACATCAGTAAATGATAAATTATAGGCTTGCAGCTTTTGCTCATCGAGTTCAATCGACATCATCGGCTCGGCTTCGCCGGTAATTTCAACATTAGAAATAGCCGATTGCGCTAACAAGTCTGCTTTTAAACGCTGGGCAATGGCTTGTAATGCTGCACGGTCACTGCCGCCAAATATTTTTACTGAATAAGCGTGTTGTAAATTGGTTGCCTCTTCAATAACCGGGTTTTCAGCCCCTTGCGGAAAGTTATGGATTGCATCTACTTTGGCTTTTATATCGCGTAATAAAATAGCGATATCGTAGTCAGATTTTCCTTCGACCACGACCGAGCTGCCGCTCGCGTTAGATGTTGAAGTAATGCGTTTAATGCCTTGTACCGTGGCGAGCGCTTCTTCAATTTTTATCGCAATGCCTTCTTCAGACAACTTGGCATCGCCACTGTCATAAGTCATTGAAATGCGCACTGAGTTAGCGTCAAATGCCGGAAATGCTTCTTTGCGTAACTGGTTAAACGACATTAAGCCTAAAAAGATAATGGTTAACATCAGTAAATTGGCCGCAACCGAGTTGCCAGCAAACCACGCGATAATGCCGCCTTGCTTGGTATTACTGTGATTTAGGGGGCTGTTATTTGAAGGGCTTTGTAACGACATTACAATAACTCCTGCGCGACATCAGCGCTTGATTTAGTCACCTGAGCCGACTGAGTTGATTGAGTTTCTTTGGCGCCAAGCTGACTCATTTGCTGAGAGCGCTGCTCATTGTTTGCTTGCACTTTCATGTTGGTCAAATAACTGGCGAGCGGTCTTTTTACAATGCTAGCCTGCGTTAGTGGCTGTTGCGGTTTCACGTAAACATGATTGCCTTGCGAAAAAATAACATTAACGGCAAGTTGATTAAGTAAGCCGTCGTTGTCGACCTGCCATACCGAATTACTATCGATTAATGCCGAGGTCGGCAGTTGCCATAATTGTGAAATAGCGAGGCCTTTGATGGTCGCTTTAACAAAGGTGCCCGGATATAGCGGCGTGTCGAGTGAAAGAGGTCGCTTGATGGTGACAATCAGAGAACGTTGACGACTGCTGCTGTTGATATGTTGCTCAAAACGGTTGACGGTTGCGACCCATTGGTTAGTGCTGGTTTGATCGGTTAACAGCACTTCAATATTAGCTAATCGTTCAAGACTGTTTGGTAATTGCTCAAGGCTGTTCGGTAATAACTGCCATTGTTGGGGTGATAATGGCAGTGCCACCTCAAATAATGCAATGTCATACAACTGAGCTATTTGGCTGCCAACTTGTAGGTTGCTGCCCATTTGCACTGCTTTAGAGACCACTAAGGCGTCAAATGGCGCGCGTATTTTTGTTTGTGACAAGTCGTACTTAGCTTTAGCCACCTGGATGCTTGCTAATGAGAATTCAGCCTTGGCTGCCGCCAGTTGCGGTTTGCGCAAAACTAAGTCAGACGCTTGCTCTGCCGCCAAGCCCGATTGTTGCCATTCTTGAGCAGCTTGTTCACTGTTTAATTTTTCCTGCGCTAATGCCAGCTTGGCGTTTGCCAAAGATACTTGAGCATTCGCTAAGGCCTGCTCGTAAACAATCGGCTCAATTTGGGCGAGCAACTGACCTTTCTTAACGCTATTACCGGTTAAAAATGTCGGTGATAAATAAGTAACCTTGCCACTGACTTGTGAGGTTAATGTCAGTTGATTGCTCGATTTAACTTCACCGTAAGCTGTCACTGTCGCTTGATGCGATATTGGCGTTGCTTGAATAACTGAGACCATTGGGCTCTGCACGGCTTTTTTCGGTGGTTGGGCTTGCTGGTGGCCAGTCGATGATGCCGAGTTAAAGGCAACGGCTAAAAAAATACTGGCGATCCCGGCGACTGAGGCAAGCGATGTTTTGGTGATAATTTTCATAATTTAAACTCCTAAACCCTTAAACGCCAAAGCCTAATGCAAGACCCAAGGTAATACGGTTGGTTAATCGTTGGTAAATCAATTGCGTAACTTGACCTTGTAAAGAAAATGTTTGCTGTTGAACTTGTAATAAATCAATTAATGAGACGGTGCCTTGGCGGTAACGCTCGGTATAGGTTGTTTCGCTGCGCTTGGCACTCGCTAACGCCGCTTGGGTTAATGTGATCCGTTGGCTAATTGCTTGCTCTTGTGCAATCGCGTTATCGACTTCATTAACTGCGGTTAGCAATGTTTCCTGAAACGCCCAATAGCTTTTTTCAGCGCTTAATTTGGCAATTTCAGCTTCGCTGGTTAACTTGCTGGAATTAAAAATAGGGGCCGACAGTTGGCCTAATAGCTGCCACGCACTGCTGCCAAATAAGGCGTCGTGCAAGTTAGTGCTGCTATTGCCGATTGAAGCGCTTAGGGTAAAACTGGGCAATAACGCTTTGTAAGCGACTTTGTGTTGGTATTGGCTGGCAATAATCTGCTGGTAGGCTTGCTGCAAATCAGGTCGTCTGGCTAAATTTTGTTGCGCGAGCTCAGTTAATGGCATCACCACTTCTGGGAAGGTGGTGCGGTAATTGAGTTGATTATCACTAAGCCCTGTCAGCAAGGATAAATTTCTTAACGCCTGTTGATATTGCGCTTGGTATTGTACCAAGGTGGCTTGACTGCTTTGGGTTGACGACTTGGCCGTATCAAGGTCGCTTAACTGACTTAAGCCTTTGCGATAACGGTTAACAATAATTTGTTCATTGGTTTTTAGCGCAGCAACACTCTCGGTTTCAATGGTAATTAATTGGGCGTATTGCACTAAACCAAGGTAGGCCTGCATGACATTGGCCGCCAGTAAGTCGCGGGCACCTTGGTAAGCATAAGCCGTTGTCATTACTTCGGCTTGCTGGGCACTTGTGGCGTTAGCAAGTTGCTGCCACAGATCAAGGGTCCACGTTAGATCAATGCTTGAGCTATAGCTGGTGGTTGCGGCCTGATTTTTGGTGGTGTTAAGCCCGGCTGACAAGCTTGGCCATTGCGATGATCCAGTAACTGATAATTGCTGCTCGGCTGTTTTTAGGGTTAGCAAGGTTTGCTGTAAATTCGGATTATTGACTAAGGCTGTGTCAATTAGGCGATTAAGGTCAGTTATCGCCAGCAGCTTAGACAGCGGTACTGTTTCGCTCTTCTCGCTGAGTTCTATATTGGTCGCCGCGAGTTTGTTTAGTTGTTGATTAGCTTTTTGATCATAATGAATGTCTTCGAATGTGGCACACGAAGTGACAAAACAAAGGCTTACAACGACACACAGCAAAGATGAACTTTTCACGATTAACCCCATATTTTTTAATAAGGTCAAAGTGTAACCATCAGGGGGTTAAATTGGGGTTAAAAGACAGTGCTTAGCGCACCAATTTCGCGCTATTTTAAGCGGCTAAATATCGCTGGCTTGACGCTAATAATAGCTAAATTACCACCTACGGTCTTATTTCTAACCTTAATCTGTTGATTTTATCTTGGTGTAAATAATGCTAAAAAGCAGTTCGATAATCATTTTATTGGCGATATACTTTGCGCGCTCAATTACGCATCGCCAATAGTGTTGAAATAACGAGGAAGACCTTACATGTTTAAAAAGATTACTGCGGTTATTATATTAATAATGGCCTCATTGGTTTCTAATATTGCTGTTAGTAGCAGTGAACATAACCATGATTTTGCGCCGACCAATGAGCAAGTTATTGCCAAAGCGCTGCGTGATGTGACGGTTATTGTTGATAACGCAGAACCCATTGATGGAAAACCTCTCGATAGCAGCTGGAAAAAAATCACTGATTCTACTATTTACGAAAAATCGTTACGACACTATGTTGTGGCTGTTACCCATGCTAAAGCGCAAAAAACACTTTATGTTTTACTGAGCAACGAAGGCAGTTATTTGGGTGCAAATTTTAGCGGCAAATTCGCAGGCTAATTGCGTAATAAATTTAGTAAAACAATTACGAGGAAATTATCTGTGATGTTGTTTAAATCCATTTCGTTGCAACGGTTGTTGGTTCTGCTGGCCACTTGTTGCTTTGCAGCGACAGCGCTGGCTCATGGTGTCGACGATAGCACCAAACAGTTTTTACTAACAAATCAAGGGATCTCTGTGATTCCATATTTGTATATTGGTGCAAAACATATGGTGACCGGTTACGATCATTTACTGTTTTTAGTTGGGGTTATCTTCTTTCTTTATCGCTCAAAAGACGTGATGGTTTATGTAACGCTTTTTACTGTTGGTCACAGTATTACCCTGATGTTTGGGGTACTGTATGGCGTGGCGATTAATGCCTATTTAATCGATGCAATTATTGGTTTTTCGATCATCTATAAAGGCTTTGATAACCTCGGTGGTTTCAAGCGACTGCTGGGTTTTGAGCCCAATGCTAAAGCGGCAGTGATGATCTTTGGTCTATTTCACGGTTTTGGTTTAGCGACCAAAATACAACAACTGGAAATCCCTCAAGAGGGCTTAGTCGAAAACCTGATCGCCTTTAATATTGGCGTCGAGTTAGGGCAATGCTATGCCTTAATCATCGTGCTGATAGCATTGAGTTTTTGGCGTCGACATCCGAGTTTTTTACGATTTTCAGTCGCAACAAATGCGCTGCTGATGAGCTGCGGAGTAATGCTGGTTGGTTTTCAACTGACGGGCTATTTTACAACAATTTAAGGTAAACGCATGACGCAAAGAGAACAAGCAGCCAGTGCCGAACATAAGTTGGCGCAGGCAATGCAATCAACTAAAAATTTAGCCAAGGCCAGTATTTTTGCCGGTTTTTTTGGCGGATTGGCTTTACTGGTGGCAATTTTACCGGCCGAGTACAACATTGATCCTACGGGGATTGGAGGGGTACTTGGGCTGACCACATTGGCAGAACCAGCAGCTGAAAAACAAGTAACCAAGTCGTCAGCGGCTAATTTTAAAGTACACAATCAAGTCATCACCGTACCAGCGGGGGTCGGTTTAGAATATAAACTTAGCGTACTAAAGGGCAGTGTCATTCGTTATAGTTGGCAAGCAACGGGCGGCGCTGTGTTTTTTGATTTTCACGGCGAGCCTAAAGGTGATACGACCGGTTATTTCCAAAGCTATACCGTCAGCACTGCGAATAATGTTAGGGGCACGTTAACGGCGCCTTTTGACGGCGCGCATGGTTGGTACTGGAAAAATAACGGCAGTTCTGCGGTGACTATTCAATTGCAAGTGAAAGGAAATTACCAAATTATCGGTTTTAAATAGGCAATACTTTCGCTGAAATCAGGTTGCCTACTGTCGTTGTTAACGGTGATCTGTCGCAATCACCGTTAGGCGAGGCAATATTTGTGGCTAGTAAAAGAGTTGGCTCTGTTCTAATAACAACGCTTTAGTACAACAGAGCCAAAAGAGTTAATACTCGACCTTGAGATTGCTCATGACACTGGTGCAACACGAGAGCACATAACCTTGCTCCTCTTCATCGGTTGTGATCCCGCCATTGTGTTGCATGTCATAGTCGCCAGCACTTACTTTTATGCGGCAAGCCCCGCAGATCCCCATGCCACAAGCTTTAGCGATGTTAACCCCAGCCGCATTGGCGGCCTCGTTTAAATTACTGCCTTTGATTATCTCGACGCTGATATCTGATTGGCTAAAATAAACCGACACTTTATCGCCGCTTACCTGTGCTTCGTCAGCTGCAATTGCGTGCTGCTCGGCGTCTTTAGCATCATCTTTGGGCGTGGCGCCAAAAGATTCTTCATGGTAGTGCTGCATGTCAAAGCCGATGGCGACTAATAAATTTCGCACCGCAGTCATGTAAACGGCAGGGCCACAACAAAAAATTTCTCGCTCGAAAAAATCAGGCGCTATTAATTTCAGCATCGGTTCATTAAGGTAACCGCGATAACCGGCCCACGCTTCGCCAATATTGGTGCGCTCACATATTAAATGCAGTTGAAAATTATCGATCCGAGTCGACATGTATTCCAGTTCGCGGGCGTAAATGATGTCAGCAGGGGTGCGGGCGCTGTGCACAAACACCATATCGACTTCAGAATCGGTATCAAACCACCAACGTGCCATCGACATCACCGGAGTAATGCCGACACCACCAGAGAGCATTAATACTTTGTCAGCCGGAAAATCCATGCAGTTAAATTGGCCTGTCGGGCCATGAACAGCAAGTTGGTCGCCGGTTTTTAAGTTATCCGCTAACCAATTGGACACCAGTCCGCCTTCAACGCGTTTGACCGTAATTGAAAAGCTATAAGGAATAGAAGGAGAGCTAGATATGGTATATGAGCGCATTATCCGCTCGCCTTCAATTTCTAACTCAAGTGTGACAAATTGACCGGGTTTAAAAAAGAATAAGATCGGCTGACTCATACCAAAGGTGAAGGTCGTAACATCGCTGGTTTCGCGAATGACTTTGACACATTGTACTGGGTGGCGACCATTGCCCCAGGTTTTGGTGGCAACTGGATTTAAAAAATCGGCAGTATTAAATGGTTTCATGGTAATCCCTACAGCGGTAATAGTGTTAAAGGTATGGTTCAAATAACATGCTGTTACCCAGCTCTATAGCTGGCTTAGTTTAGGTTATGTTCTTTAGCTTAAGCACGGTCATAGTTGCTTAAAACATCATTTATATCAATGTTTTCAAGGTGGGCGTAACTGTCTGCGAATCGTGAGAATTTATGATGTCCACAGAGGTATGGTTCGACTGTTTCTGTGGTGAAGTTTTTGCGGGTTGGCACTACATCGATCAGCGCGTTAAAGTCCATATCCATGAAAAATGGCATTGAATATCGCTCTTGCCCGCTCGCGTTGATAACGCGATGCGTGGTCGAAACATACAAACCCCCGGTTAAGGTTTGAATTAAATCGCCAATGTTAATAATAAATGTACCATCGACTGGCGGGGCACTAATCCATTCTTGATTGTGATTAAGTACTTGCAGCCCACCAATATTATCTTGGCATAAGATGGTCAGAAAACCATAATCGGTATGTGCTCCAATGCCCATCTTTTGAATGTTAATCTTTCCGCTTTGCGGTGGGTAATGTAACAGCCGTTGGATCGTGATCGGCTGGGTCATTCTATCGTCAAAAAAGTTGAGTGGTAAATCCAATGAACGAGCAATTCCTCGCGCTAACTTTAACCCTAAATCTAACATGGCATCGTGGTACTTTGTCGCAATCTCACTAAATTGGGGCATGGTATCGGTGGGAAAAAAGTTTTTACCAAAAAAGGGGATGTTTGATGGTGTTTCAGCCCCCATGTCATAACACTCTTTGTAATCTTTGGTATTTTCGGGATCAACATTCTCTTCGTACATGCCGATATACCCGCGCAAAGTCAGGTTAGAGTTTTTGATATGTATTTTATTTTTTTCTGCAATGGGCAGTGAAAAAAATTGTTGGGTAATGTTAAACATGTCGTCAATTAACTTTTGTTCAACGCCGTGATTTTTCACATATAAAAAGCCAATGTTTTCACAAACAAAGCGTAATTTATTTGCTACCGAATCAATGTCTGAACCATCAACCAATGAGCCGATATCTACCACGGGAATATCGTCGAAATTAGTTTTTTTGCTTTGGGTCGACTGTTCTAATACTGTTGTCATTGGATATTCCCTATCGGATAAATATATTAAAGTTCTTTACCTGCTAACTTTTCTTTAAAGGCTAAATTGGCTTTAACACCGAGCGATAAAAAGGGCTCAGGTGGTAATATTGAAGGTCGATCATAACTACTATATTCGGTGACTAGCTCGGTATTGCCTAGAACGGCTAACTCTGCCGCCAGCATGCCAGATAGCGTCCCTTTTACCGTGCCTAAACCGTTTTGGCAAGCGGCCGAATAAATGCCAGGATCCACTTCGCCAAATGCTGGCACTGAGTTTAATGACAAACAAAGTCGTCCCCCCCAGCGGTGCTCCATGGCAACGTCGCCAAGCATTGGAAAGCGGGCGGCAAAAGCTTTATCGTGCATTTTTACAATCGAATTGATGTCACGCTGATCAATAACCATTTTGGGGTTAAACGTAAAATGGTTGCGCACCGTGAGGCGGTCACCCGAACCCTGATAGTTAGAGATTTTGCGGACCGTCGTGCCCATTGGATCAGCAGGCAGCACGCCCCAATCAGGGCTACCGCCTAGGCGGCTTAATTGATCATCGTTTAATGCCTGAGTCATCGACGCGTAGGTGCAAACATGCAGCAGTCGGCGCTTTAAGTAACCGAACGATTCAAGATGGCCATTGACCGCTAGAATGATTTTTTTAGCTTTTATCGTATGATTGGCCGTTTTTACTTTATGAGGTTTGCCGGGTTCGATCGCAACGACAGCCGTTTGCTGAAAAATATCAACCCGAGCGCTGAGCCCGGTCGCTGCAGTTTGGATAAATGCAGCGGGTTGTATTGTCACTGCGCCTGGCGTAAACAGACCCTGTTGGTAATAATCGCTGCCAGTCCATTGCTGCATTTTTTTTGCGTCGTATAAGGTATAGCTCTCATTGAGCTTATCTAAATGGCAACTATAACTTTCAAGTTGTTTTAATCCGCGCTCGCTGGCGGCTGCAGTCACTTTGCCGCTACGAGAAAATACTTGTTCAGGCATGGCGTATTGTTTAGCCATGGTGGCAGCGAACTCGATAGCATAGCGGTTAAAACGTATTTGCTTTAAGTCTGCTTCGTTGGCACCAGCATAGGTATTCGAATTTAAGTCATGGGGTAAATCGATCATGTAACCGCTGTTTCGCCCGGCAGGTCCTTCGGCTAATTGGCAGGCATCGATCATCACAATTCGTTCGTGAGCCGGCACCAGCTGACTCAGGCGCTGCGCCGCTGCAATACCGGCAAAACCTGCCCCTATCACTAGCCAGTCAGTGTCGATATCAGCAGTTAATTTGGCAAAATCAGTCTGGTTGTCACCAAGTAGCGCTTTCCAGCCTGCAGTGCCTGTTTCTTGGGGAATGCGAGTGACATTAATGTTTTTGGTCATATTCAGATCCAAGCGAAAGCTATAAAAAATAGCAAGCTAAATCATTAGCTTGCTGTTTACATTTAATCGATGTTGCCATCGACGGCATGGTCACTAAGATCGAGCCAAATGGTTTTGAGTTGGGTAAATTGATCATGGGCATGAATTGAATTATCGCGTCCGCCAAACCCCGACTGTTTATAGCCGCCAAAAGGCGTTGTAATGTCACCTTCACCAAAACAATTAACCGTGACCGTACCCGCTTTTATGGCCTGAGCCGCGCGTAATGAACGTTTGGCGTCAGCGGTAAATACGCTGGCCGCTAAGCCGTAGTCAGTATCATTAGCGACAGCTATTGCTTCTTCATAGGTTGCGACTGTGATAACACTCAGCACAGGGCCAAATATTTCTTCTCGGGCCAAGCGGTCGCTATTTTTGACGTTGTCATAAATTGTTGGCATCACATAAACGCCATCGACTGAGTCACCACCAAGTACTAAATCGTGACCGTCGTTTTTGGCGTTGTCTAAATAGCTGCACACTTTATTAAAATGATTCTGGTCGATTAATGCGCCCAATTGATTGGCTGGATCAAGTGGGTTACCGGTTTTCCACTCCAGCGCATGTGCTTTAATTTTGCTCATTAGCTGGTCTTTAATGCCTTGCTGCACGATTAAGCGCGAGCCGGCCGAACAATTTTCGCCCATGTTCCAAAACGCCGCGGCAACGACTTGCTCTGCGACGTTATCGAGACCTTCAGCATCATCAAGCACAATGCATGGATTTTTTCCGCCAAGCTCAAGCACCACTTCTTTAATGTTGGAATCGGCTGAGTAATGCAGAAAACGACGGCCTGTGACTGTTGAACCAGTAAAGGTCAGCATGTCGACATCCATGTGGCTGCCAATGGCTTCTCCAATAACTGGGCCAGTGCCAGTAACTATGTTTAATACACCGGCGGGCAGGCCTGCTTCAATCGCGAGTTCGGCGACACGTAGAGCGGTTAATGAAGTTTGCACGGCCGGTTTTACGACCATAGAACAACCTGCAGCCAGTGCTGGGGCTATTTTCCAAGCGAGCATTAAAATAGGAAAGTTCCAAGGTAATACCGCGCCCACTACGCCAATCGGTTCGCGCACGATCATGGCAACAGCATTCGAGCCAACGGGTGCCGTTTGGTCATAAATTTTGTCAATTAGCTCAGCATGCCAACTAATGGTATTAATAATTTCTGGAATATCGATTTCAACACAGTCGCAAATTGGCTTGCCCGAATCGATAGACTCTAATACCGCGAGTTCATTGGCGTTAAGCTCGATGAGTTTGCACAGCTCAAGCAGCACTTTTTTACGCTCACTTGGGTGTGCTTTGCTCCAGCTGCCACTGTCAAAGACGTCGCGGGCTTGTTTAACGGCGTAATCGACGTCTTGTTTAGTACAGGCCGCGAGTTCAGTAATGACAGCGCCAGTTGCTGGGTTAGTTACGGTGATTGTTTCACCGTTGCTGGCGGGGCGAAATTCGCCCGCAATAAAGCTATTACCAGCAGGCTTTAAAGACGCTGCAATTGCTTGATATGCTTCAAGCGTTAATAGGTCACTCATGCTAAAGCCTCCTGCGGAGATTTTTCTGCCACGATCTCGGCGATAGTGGTTTTTAGGGTGGTGACAACCTCAGTCATTGCTTGCTGGTCGTTGTCATTTAAGCCGTGCAATGGCAGGCGCATTTCACCGCCAGTACGCCCCGATAAGGTGACGCCGTACTTAACGCTTTGAATAAATTTACCGCCTTGCTCTAGCACTGACATTAGCGGCATCATGGCTGCCATAATGCGGCGTGCCTGATTGAAATCGTTTTCAATCACACAGGCACGATACAGCGCTAAGTGTTCATGGGGTAAAAAGTTTGAGCCAGCGCAGACCCAGCTTTTAGCGCCCCAAGCGAAAAACTCTAACGCTTGATCGTCCATGCCACAGGCGGCTTGAAGATGCGGGTAATCATTGGCTAACATGTGCAATCGGTTGATATCGCCAGAGCTTTCTTTAATCGCTTGAAAATTGCTAGATTGCGAGATTGCATCGAGAAACTCAGCTTCCATGTTAATTCCCATGCGATCTGGGTAGTTGTAAAGCATAATTGGTAGGTCGGCCGCGCTGTCTATGCTTAGCGCGTGCAGTGCTAACTCGTGCTGAGTGGGCAACGAGTAGGGCGGTGTGGCAACGAGTAATACGTCGGCGCCATACTTAGCGCCGTCTTCGGCTAACTTAATTGATGCTGTAGGGTCGATCGAACCCGTACCAAAAATGACAATGCATTTATCGCCCGCAATTTGCTTAGATATTTCGAGCAGTTTAACGCGTTCTTGGTGACTCTCGACATAGTATTCACCAGTGGTGCCGCCGACCATTAATCCTTGAACGCCTGCGTCAACTAAGTATTGAACTTGCGCGCTAAAGGCGTCGTAGTCTATGGCTTGGTTGGCTGAAAATGGTGTAATTACCGGGGTGTAAATACCTTCAAAATGCATGAAATACTCCTGTTAATATTAAAGTTATACAACGAGGGGTAGGTGACCTCGTGTTAATGACCAAATATTACCGAGCGAGCATAGTGAGTCACAATCAACCTTTTATGTGGATTAAACATAACGGCAGGTTATCGTTGGTGAGCAAAAAACTAACTATGTTGAGCTAATCAAATCAATTTAAAGCGGTGAATTAGACATGGTATGGCTGGTGTTAAACACTTAATAAATTAAGCAACCAAGTTTAGGTGGCCAACACACTTCAAACACTAGATGCTGAGCTGTGTTGGTTTTATGACTTACCGGGCAAGCGGTTTAGTCAGTTGTTTGGTTATTAGGCACTACAGAGGTGGGTTCATCTTGAACCTGCGCTAACATCCACAGTTTAAAATCTTTTAATGCTGAATTAGCTTCTTTGTCTGCGGCGTAACTTAGGTAGTGCCGTTTTTCTTGCAGGCACGCTTCAAATTGACCAATACGTACTAGTTTTCCTTCGGCTAGCAGTGAACCGACTAAATGCTGCCAGCCGAGACAGACACCTTGATGATTAAGGGTCATTTTTATTAACATATTGTAATCATTGGAATTTGGCATGTTATGGTTTAACGGATCTGCTGGTGGTAATTCTTTGTTTTGTAGTGAAAACCACACCCCCCAGTCGATATGCTCAGAGACTTGTGAGCGACCGTAAGGGCTCAAGTTAAGCAGGGTGGCCTGTTGCAATGATTCGAGGTTGGTTAACTGCGGATGGTCAGCTAAATATTGAGGCGTGCAAACCGGATAAATTAAATCGTAAAATAATGCTATGCCGTGGTAACCCTCGCGCGGATCGCTGCTTTTGTTAATATAAACGTCGGGCTTAACCCCCGGTTCCATATGCAAAAAATTGTTAGTTGTTACTAAATTTATATCGATGTTAGGGTGGGTGGCGATAAAGTCTGGCAGCCGATCTGACAGCCAAAAAGTAGCGAATGCTGGCGTGCAGCAGATGCATAATTCTTGGCGGGCCGAATGATCATATTGAATACGTTGCGCCGCTTGCGCAATATTGACGAATGACAAATAACAAGCATCAAAAAAAATACTGCCAGCTGGTGTTAGTTCGACAGCTCGGCCTGCGCGCCGAAACAGTTTAACGTCTAGGCTAGCTTCTAGTTCTCTGATCTGGCGACTTACCGCCGCTTGAGTAACGCATAAGGCTTCTGCTGCGCGAGTAAAATTTTGATATTTTGCGGCGGCGACAAAGGACTTGATTGCTCTAAGCGAAGGCATTTTCACCAAGATCTGATCTGGATCGACATGTTTAACCATAACCTAACGTAATCTATTATCTAGTAAAAAAGTCACTTTACCCTAGCGTGAGGTCAAAATATACTCATTGCAAATAAATTATAAATAATAAAGACAACCGATTATTTGTGCCAAACCAAGAGTTCTTTTAACGAAAAAATAATCGTGAATTGTTAATAACGTCGTTACCCTAGGAGCCGTACAATGAGCACTCAAACTACTACATTGGAGTTAATCCGCCAGCGTAAGCCGCGCCATGCACTCAGCCGAGAGCTCTATCGAAACGAAGAAGTTTATCGACAAGATCTGGCCCAAATTTGGCATCGTGACTGGATTTTTGCTGGGCACAGTTTTGAAATTGAAAAGGCTGGTGACTATATTACGCTGCAAATTGGTGATTATCCGGTGGTGATTGTGCGTGCAGATGACGGCAAAATTAATGCGTTTCACAATGCATGTCGTCACCGTGGCTCGCGAATTTGCTCGGCAGCTAAAGGCAAAAGTGCCAAGTTAGTATGCCCTTATCACAAGTGGACGTTTGGTCTCGATGGCAAACTGTTGTTTGCGGGTAATATGGGCGAAAACTTTGTTAACAATGAGCATAATCTACAACCTGTCCACTGCGAAGTCATCCATAGCTATATTTATGTTTGTGTCGCTGATCAGGCCTCTGATTTTTCTGCTTTTAGTCGCGATGTTGGGCCTTTTATTCAACCGCATAATTTAGAGCAGGGCAAGGTTGCTTTTGAATCTAATATCGTTGAAAAAGGCAACTGGAAGTTAGTGTTCGAAAATAATCGTGAATGCTTTCACTGTGACGCTAATCATCCTGAATTGCTGAACGCTTTTGTTGAAAATCTCTCTGTTGCTGGGGTAGGAGGTGAAGATGATCCTGAGTTAGTCGCTCATTGGGATAAATGCGAAGCAGCTGGCTTTCCTAGCCGATTGGTGATGGATGAAAACGGTCGTTATCGCATGACCCGTATTCCGTTGTCTGATGGCGCAGTTAGCTACACGATGGATGGTCAGCCGGGCGTTAATACCAGAATGGACGATTCTGATGTTGCAGATCTCGGGGCGTTGCTTTATTTCAAATACCCTTCCACTTGGAACCACTTTTTGGGTGACCACGCGCTCAGTTTTCGCATCCTGCCTTTGAGCAGTGGTGAAACGTTAGTGACCACCAAATGGATCGTCGCCAAAGATGCTGTTGAGGGCGTTGATTATGATTTAGATCGCTTAACCAAAGTTTGGCTCGCAACCAATAATCAAGATTTACAGTTGGTAGAAGAGACTTTCCGCGGTGTTAGTTCACCCGCCTATATCCCTGGGCCTTTTTCAGACGTTGCCGAAAACGGGGTTTGCCAGTTTGTAGATTGGTATTGTGAGTTAATGGAGCAACGACTCACCGAAGATAAAACGCAATTCTAATATCAAGACTAAAAACTAACGAATAGCAAAACGAAGAGGCAAGAAACCACCAGGCAGGTGACTGTTTGGTGGCGTTGCTTCTTCGATTATTGTGGGGTCGATTATTATGGCTAATTCACGTGTGAGTCAGGCTGGCGCTGCTAGCGATAATACTTATTTAAAAGGTTATCTATTGGTGTTGGCGGCGGCTTTTAGCTATGGCTTGCAACCTTATTTCGCTTTTTTTGCTTACAGTGATGGCGCGACTCCCATTGGTTTGTTGCTTGCTCGATTCTGTTTGGCCAACCTGATGTTGCTGCTGTGGTTGCGGATTAAAAAAATTGCGTTGCCACGCGGCAAAGAATTTGGCCAATACCTCTTGATCGGATTAGGTTACGCCGGCGCTGCGCTAGGTTATTACACCGCCAGCCAAAGCACTTCGATAAGTTTGGCGGTAATTTTGATGTTTTCATTCCCCGCTTTTGTCGGCTTATACAGTATTTTTGTCCTGAAGCAGTCGGTAAAACCGATGCGAATTTGTGCAATGTTACTGGCTTTTTTCGGGGTGTTACTTGCTGCTGGTAATAACTTTAAAGGTGATATCAGTGGGGTTGTTTGGGCTTTATTTGCCGCGATTAGCTATGGTTCTGCCATAATTTATGGCGCTCACAAAGCGAGTGCCACCCAACCTTTGGCTGCCGCTTGGGTTATTTTGTTGGGGGGTGTTGGCACCTTTATCTGCGCCGGATTATTGCAAGATGTAAGCTTTCCACAAAGCCTGACTGGCTGGATAGCCGTCGTTGGGCTCGCTTTATTTGCCACCATAGTACCTATTGTTTGTTTTATCAGTGGCTCACCTAGCATAGGTGCGGCAAACGCAGCGACACTTTCTAATTTAGAACCCGTTGTTGCTATAGCGATTGCGGTGTTACTGGTCGGCGAGTCTTTAACTTGGAGCACCGTCTTGGGCGGCGTATTGGTGTTAATCGCCGCGAGCGCGCTAGCGAAACAGCCATAAAATATTAGTATAATTAGCGCACTTTATTGATGACATTACTGTCATTGATAAGGTGTGCTGTCGTCTATTATTTATCAGCTAAGGCTGAACTTTAACTAATAGAGCCGCTGCTATTGCCCCTGTTATTACTTCTTTAGTCACGTTCAAGTACGCGCTACCCCACTGTTATTTTTCCGCTAATAATCTTATCTATCATACTATTTTTAATAGGCATTATATTTTTCGCTAATATTTTCGTTTAGTTTCATGGGCTTGAGTTTTCATTGTGGTGGTGTTTTTTACTATTGATAACCTAAGGTTATGCTTTTTACCTTAGTTATGTCGTTGGACAGTTATTTTTTAAACCGCTAGTTTAATAGCTCAATAGTTATCCGCCAGCGCATTGCTGCTGTGTAGTCATAAATATAATAAACGAATAAAAATGAGGGCTGGTATGGCGCAAAATCAAGAGATTCTGTCGATTAAAAATATCTACAAGGTATTCGGTAAGCAACCCGAAAAAGCCATGAAGATGTTAAGTGAGGGAGCGACTAAAGATCAAATATTTGCTCAGACCGGTCAGACCGTTGGGGTGTTAGACGCCAGCTTTAGCGTCAATCGCGGTGAGATATTTGTGATTATGGGGCTATCAGGCTCAGGGAAGTCGACTATGGTGCGCCTGCTTAACCGATTAATCGAGCCAACCGCCGGTAGCATTACCCTAAACGGCATCGATATTACTAACCTCAACGATCAAGAACTACTGCAGATTAGGCGCAAAGAAATGAGCATGGTGTTTCAGTCTTTCGCTTTGATGCCACACATGTCGGTGATCGACAACGCCGCTTTTGGTTTAGATATTTCAGGTGTTGAGAAAAAAGAGGCCAATAGACGTGCTCAAGCGGCGCTGGATCAGGTTGGTCTTAGCGGGTACAGCGACAGCTATCCACATCAGCTGTCGGGCGGTATGCAACAGCGAGTTGGTTTAGCACGGGCGTTGACCAACGATCCAACAATTTTGTTAATGGATGAAGCATTTTCCGCGTTAGATCCATTGATTAGGCACGAAATGCAAGGCGAATTAATTCGACTGCAAAAAGAGCAACAACGCACCATTATCTTCATTTCTCACGATCTCGATGAAGCTATCCGCATTGGCGACCGAATTGCGATTATGGAAGGTGGCCGGGTTGTTCAAGTGGGCACACCGCAAGAGTTGATGCAAAACCCTGCTGATGACTATGTTGAAACCTTTTTTAAAGGTGTTGATGTGACCAAAATTCTCAAAGCCGGGGACATTGCCTGCCGTGATAGCGTCGTTACTCAAAATGTCGATAAACCGTTAACCATTGACGTTACTTCGAATCAAGGATTTGTCTATCTGACTAATGGTCAGCAGCAGCTAAAGCATGTGGTGGCGGTGCAAGATATTGAACTAGACGACACAGGAAAAGCCACCAATGGGCTGAGTAAATCACACTGTCAAATCAACGTTGATATGCCATTAAAAGAGCTAATCAAAAGCGTGGCAGACAGTCCGTATCCGGTACCAGTTGTTAATGCAGACGGTTGTTTCTTTGGGGTTATCTCCAAAGACATTTTATTACAAACTCTCGGTCAACACTGAGCTTACACCAACAATACAGGGCAGAAAAATGTCAGAATTCTCTATATTAGATCCCTTCCAGTTTATTAATATTCCACTGGGAGCATGGGTCGAAGATGCACTCTCTTACCTCGTGCAGAACTTTCGCGGTTTTTTTCGTGCCATTCGTTGGCCGATAGACCAAGTGTTAGACTTTATTGATTACTGTTTACATGCAATTCCACCGACCATATCGATCATTATGTCGAGTCTATTCGGTTGGCAAGTCGCCGGTAAAAGAATGGCAATATTTTGCGCCATTGTGTTGTCTTCGATAGGTCTTATTGGTGTGTGGCCAGAGGCGATGACCACATTAGCATTGGTACTAACAGCACTATTTTTCTGTCTGGTTTTTGGTATTCCGATGGGAATATTGTCGGCGCGTAACGATACTGCTGAGCGGATCATTCGCCCGATACTCGATGCAATGCAGACCTTACCTGCTTTTGTTTACTTAGTTCCGGTGGTGATGTTATTTGGCATCGGCAATGTGCCGGGGATCTTGGTGACCATTATTTTCGCACTGCCACCCTTGGTACGCTTAACCAATTTAGGTATTCGCCAAGTTCCAGCAGACAAAATTGAAGCAGCGCGTGCCTTTGGTTGCACCCCAAAACAAATGCTTTTCAAAGTGCAGCTACCACTGGCTACTCCAACGATTATGGCTGGGGTTAACCAAACCCTGATGTTGTCACTTTCGATGGTCGTTATCGCTTCGATGATTGCGGTGGGTGGATTAGGACAAATGGTATTACGCGGTATTGGCAGGCTCGACATGGGCTTGGCGACTGTCGGTGGCTTAGGGCTGGTACTTCTCGCTATTTTCCTTGACCGATTAACTCAGGCAATGGGAGAAAATAGTACTAAAAGCCGCAGTGGTCATTGGTACGAATCAGGCCCGGTCGGTGTAGTCGTTGGTCTATTTCGCCGTGCAAAAATAAAAAATAACCAAGAACTGTTAACACAAAAAAAATAGAGGAATTACTGATGATTAAATTATATTTCAAACAGCTCCCTAAAAAAGTCGTTAAATTGAGTTGTGCATTATCTCTAGCTGCGATGGCAATGTCTGGCTCTAGTTACGCGCTAGAACAATTACCCGGCAAAGGCGTGGAGGTAACACCTATCTTCCCGTCGATTGCTGAAGAACGTTTTCGTGGAGAGTTAGCCATGGCTGGGCTGACAGAATTGGGTTACGAAATACAAACCCCCAAAGAAACCGAATACGCGATGATGTTGTTGGCGCTGTCTTATGGTGACGCAGATTTTACCGTGCATTTGTGGGATAAATTACACGATACTTTTTATAAAAAATCTGGGGGTAGCGATACTTTAACCAAAGCCGGAAAGATTATTCCTGGAGTGTTACAAGGTTACTTAATAGATAAGAAAACAGCCGATAAGTATAAAATCACCTCGCTTAGTGATTTAAAAAAACCGGAAATCGCCAAGTTATTTGATACCGATGGCGATGGCAAAGCCGACCTTACGGGTTGTAACCCTGGCTGGGGCTGTGAGTTAGTGATAGATCATCATTTGAAAGCTTACGATCTCGAGAAAACGGTCACTCACAACCGTGGCTCATATTTCGCATTAATGGCCGATACCATTGCTCGTTATAATGAAGGGCAGCCGATACTTTACTTCACTTGGGTTCCACAATGGATTTCTGGCGTTTTAGTTGAAAATAAAGATGTTATTTGGTTGGAAGTTGAGAGAACTGATTTGCCAAGTGGAGATAATACCGTTAATACCAGTTACCAAGGTAAAAACTTAGGTTTTGCGGTTGATGATATCAAAGCGGTGCTTAATCGTGAGTTCGCTGAGGAAAATCCGGCCGCACTTAAGTTTTTGTCATTGTTGAAAATTTCGTCTAGTGACGAAAGCGCTCAAAACTTGAAAATGAAGGGCGGAGAAAAGTCAGCAAAAGATATTAAACGCCATGCGCAACAGTGGATCAGTGCTAATCGAGCTCAATTTGATACTTGGTTAGAGCAAGCAAGAATGGTTAACTAATTTAATTTTACAAAATTATTATGACTTTTAGCGATCAGCTCCATTAACCAATGGACTGATCGTTTTCTTTTTTGGGGTTGGTATTTTTTATGTCTCTTTATCAATTTATTAATACGCTTAATTATCAGGACGTACCTGAAAAAACTCGGTTACTCATTGAAACGTCGCTGTTAGATATTGTCGGTATAGCCGCAGGAGCAAGTGATAATCAAACCAGTATTAATATTAAAAACTATGCCTGTGAGCACTACCCCGCGGGCAACCTTAGCAGTCGATTATTATTTGATGACCGTAAGGTTCATCCATTGGGCGCTGCATGGGCTGGTGGCTTTAGTGCCGACTCGTTAGATGCGCACGAAGGGCATTTCACCTCGAAGGGGCACGCTGGTGCAACGGTGATCCCGGCCTTGCTGGCGCTCACCGACGCTTATTTTGAGCAGGGGCATGACATTAGCGGGCAAGATTTTTTGACCGCCGTGACGATTGCGTATGAAACGAGCTTACGTGCAGGCATTGCATTAATGGGGACAGCGAGCGAATATCACGCCTCGGGGGCGTTCTCTGGTTTGGGAGTGGTATGCGCTGGCGCTAGATTGCTTAAATTTAGCGAAAATGAATTTTTAGCAGCACTGGGTATTGCCGAATATTTTGGTCCGCGTTGCCCGATGATG
This sequence comes from Gammaproteobacteria bacterium, assembly GCA_013214945.1. Lineage (NCBI taxonomy): Bacteria > Pseudomonadati > Pseudomonadota > Gammaproteobacteria > Gammaproteobacteria bacterium. Next base: position 111,580 of record JABSRT010000005.1, on the reverse strand, counting down.
CGGCTAGTTGATTTTCCGACCATGCTGCGCGACGCTCACGGTGCCGGTGCTTACGCTGGTGTTAATGCATTATTGATGGCGCGTCATGGCATTACCGGATCACCTGCTGCAACTGTTGAATTTGAAAATGTAGCGCATTGTTGGCAAGACTTGGGACAGCGCTGGGAGATAGATGCTCAATATTATAAACCTTGGCCTGTTTGTCGTTGGGCTCAGCCAGCGCTAACAGCAGTGACCCGTTTAATGACCGATAATCCCAATATTAACGCGCGAGATATTAGTAAGATAAAAGTTGAAACCTTTCACGAATCAATGCGTTTACAGGGACATTTTCCTGCTAATGCCGACGAAGCGCAATACGGTTTAGCCTTTCCACTGGCCGCGTTAATTTGTCGAGGTCAAGTGGGACCAAACGAAGTGACCGGAGACTCCATTCACGCCGTGGATATTTTAGGATTAAGCCAATGCATAGAAATTGCTGAAGCGGCTGACTTGTCGGCCCGTTTTCCCGAAGAGATTTTGTCGCGAGTTATGATTGAGTTGCACGACGGCACAGTGCTGGCTAGCGAGACGACTCAAGCCAAGGGCGATCCACAAACAGCGATGACGCACGCAGAACACCGAGCAAAGTTCGATTTAATTTCAGGGATAAAGTTAGGCACCAATCGTCGTGCTGAAATTTGCCAAGCGGTTGATAACTTACCACAATCACAGCACTGCCAATCGCTGTTCGATCTAATAATGCGGCCGTAAAATCTAACGAAACACGGGCTTGCTCGGGGGGGGCATCATCTACTTACATTTTGCTCCTCACTACTTTACAGTGGTCTCATGTGTGGGCGTTACGAGTATTGAGTCATGAAAATGGTTTATAGCAACGAAAATATCTTTCTTGTGAGCAATGTAAAAAACCTCATTGAGGCGCAGCAAATCAGTACATTTATCAAAAATGAGTTCGCCCAGGGAGCGCTAGGAGAAATATCGGCTTTCGATTCTTGGCCGGAAGTTTGGGTGGTTAACGATAATGACTTTGAGCGTGCGCTAGCCATAGTGAAGTCATCGCAGAGCAGCCAAGGCACTGTTGATTGGATCTGTAATAACTGTTGTGAGCCCAATGATCCTTCTTTTGAAATATGCTGGAATTGCCAGGATGTAAACTCATAATATAGAAAAGTTATAGAATCGCCTGAATTGAAGGCGAATAGAGAATAACCCAGCCTTAAATCACCCTGTAGCCGATCAGTAGCGTCTTAAAAATCACAAAGGACATGGCCACTAAATAATTGAAATATTGAGTTATTTCAATTATTCTCTTCGCATATTAAAAACTTAGGCTGCGGATGATTAATTTTGCAGTTTAGTTAGACAATTACTCAGTTATTACCAGAAATGTACAGAATTACATCTGCCCTAAAGGACTTTAAAATGAAATTAATAATAATTCCAATACTACTTGCTGTGCTCACCGGTTGCGCCTCGAATAAAGGTATAACTCAATTACAGCAAATAAATGTCAGCGATAATTCTAAAGTCATTATTTTGAAAGACGAACCAACAAGAGCAAGTGTGTTACCTGTGTTAGAAAAATGGTTTAGTGATAATGGATACAGCTCACAAGTTGTATCTTCATTGGAGGACGTCAAACCAAATGATTATATTTTGTCTTATAGGGCTTGGTGGGGCTGGGATTTAGCGACATACATGAAAAACGTACACATGAATGTTAAAGCCAAAGGCGAGACACTTGGCCAGCTAAATTTCGACGCATTACAATATGGCGGGTTCGGTAAGTTTGGTGATGCGGAGCAAAGGTTAGCCATATTACTTGATGCTTTATTTGGAAAAATAACGATTGAACAAGCAAATAAATCACTCGGGGGCGGTTGATTTATAGCTTTTGTCGTACTAGACAAATAAATGCAGCGACCTCAGCCAAAGTGCTTTGATCGCGCTATCTTAGGGCTAATGCCAAAGAAGTCTTTAAAGCAGCGGCTAAAGTGCGTAGTGGTGACAAAACCACACGCTAGCGCGATATTGGTAATGGAAGCGTTGCTTTGCAATAGCAAGCGACGCGCTTCGGTGATACGCAGTTCAAGATAATATCGGGCGGGGGATGTTTGCAAATGCTCCTGGAATAATCGTTCGAGGTGGCGCCGGGACAGGCCGACGTAATCGGACAATTCTTTAATATTGATCGGTTCTTCAATGTTTGATTTCATTAACTGAATTAATTCATGCAGCGCATCGGGTAATAGCGGTTTGTCATTAATCGTTGTTAATTTATGTTCGCCCATTTCTGCTACCCGATCACAACTTAATATTTCGCGGATCGCCCGCACGGTGCTTTTTCCTTGGAGCTGTTCAATTAACTTAAACATCATTTCTTGCGCACTGACCGGGCCAGCGCACGTCATGCGCTTATCTGCTATTTCGATAGCGTTTTCAGACACCTTGATCTTATTAAATTGCTCTTTCATAAAAGCGTGATTATCAGGATGTAAGGCGCAGCAGGTATCATTGAGCAGATCCGCGTAAGCCAATGAAATTGCGCCGTTCCACATGCCTCCGATCATCACATTGCTTTTGGTTGCTGTTTTTAACATGGCTGTGAGCGGTTTATGTTCTGCTAGCGAGCACCGAAAACCACCGCAGACAATTAAAATGTCCAGCTCAACTACATTTTTAAGTTTGATCTGACTCAATACGCCGTTGGCTGAAATATCGATGCCCAAATCGCTGGTTACGGTTAACGAGTCGAGTCCGTAAGTCGAAAAGCTAAATAAGGGTGATGTTTGCACTAAATTAGCGGTGACCACTGCATCGACAGCTGCAGTGAATGCCATCATTGAAAAATTTTCTAATAACACAAAGCCAATCCGAGTTACTAGCTTGTTTGAGCTATGAACAGGCAGGAAGGCACTGTTGGTATCACGCATCAGGTTGCTAAAATTACGTTTGTGTTGAAGCTGTTGCATTTAATTCTATTCCTGTGGCACCATTTTTTATATGGTTATAAAACTTGTTTTTTTTATTATTTATCGCAATAGTTAATTTACCTTTTTATCTATTTTAGAACAATAAATTAAACGGTAATTACCGCCATTTTTAACCATGCTGGTTGCTTTATGTTGATGCCAGCTCTATCTTGATTGTCGCTGCATATAAGTAAGGGCCGACGGGGCTGTTAAAGCAGCGCTGTAAATTCGAGGTAATCATCAAAAATCTATTGTTTATATTTTGTCTGCTCTCGGTTGCTGGCGTTAGCTGGAAATATTACAACCATGCGGGGCCGGTATCGCTGGGGCCAGGGATAATGGTTCGCGAGATGCCACTGCAGCAAGATATCGATTCACCTAGTAGTTATCGTATTGATAATTACGCGATTAAACCAGTGGCCTCATTTAGTCTTAAAGCCAAGGTCTTGGCTAAAAAAAATTACTCAGCCGATCGAGGCGCCGAACTTTCGCCAACCGATTTGGCCTTGGGTTGGGGCAAGATGTCTGATGAGGCAGTGCTCGAAAAAATCCAAATTTCACAATCGAGCCGATTTTATTACTGGCGGGTTAAATCATTTCCGATCCCGCGCCGTGAAATAGAAAGAAATAGCGCCAACATGCACCTTATTCCGGCCAACGATTTGATCAAAAAAGCCATTGCACGGGTCAGACCCGGTGACATCATTAGCTTGTCTGGCAGTTTAGTTAACGCGACGTCATTAACCGATGGTTGGCGCTGGCAAAGCTCGCAAACTCGCAATGATACCGGCGCGGGCGCTTGTGAATTAATTTTTGTTGAGAGCTTGAGAATAATAACCCCGTAACTTTTGTTATTGGCAGTTAAGGTTAGCTCGATCGCACTTTTTTAAGTTAGCTAGCGATATGTCTCGTTCATTAATTGCACTGCCTAGTGCGTTTAAGTATGATAAGCCCCATTGCGTGACCGTCAGTCATAAAATGACTGTTAGTATCGATATTTGATTAAGTCAATGTGTTAGTAGTGGTTTATTAGTTTAGAGAGAACGTGCTATGGGTGAATCAAGAAAAAATCGCGAGTTTAAGCTGCGAGAGCAAGAGATATTAACCACAGCCACTGAGCTGTTTAGTGAGTACGGCTTAGACAACGTAACCGTTGCCGACATTGCCAAAACGACTGATATTGGTAAGGGAACTATCTATAAACACTTTGTCAGTAAAGAAGCTATTTTAGTTCGCTTAGCCAATGATTTTTCTGAAAACACCTTAAAGACAATTCAACAATTAGACCAGAGCCAGTCGTGTCAGGGCCAAATGCGTCAGATGTTTGAAATTTGTTTTAACGCGCACATTGATCAGCCATTAATCAGTGAAATTAGCCGTCGTTATCATCAGGCCAGTTTTTTTGAGCGCTTGCCAGAAGAGAGTAAGCAGCAATGTTTAGCGATTGAAAATGAGTACATGGCTGTTTTAAGTGGTATTTTTGAAAAAGGTTTCGCGAATAACGAATTACCTGACGCGCCAATGGATGAGCTATTAATTGGTGCGCACGCAACTTATACCGGTGCGCTAGAAATGCTTCATAGCAAGCAATTTCATTGTTTTAGCGAAGCGCCAATGGTGTCACAACAACGTTTTATCGAAATTATTATTAATTACACAATGACAGGTATTTTTGGCCGTAATATTGACGGTTTAAATGCCCAGTTAGGAGCAGAAAATGAATAAGTCAATGGTACTGGCGAGCGGTTTAACAGGATTGTTAATCATTTGGATGTTGTCTGGTGATAACGAAGTCGAACAGGTGCAAGAGCATCGTCAGGAAGAGACCAGCAAAGCTTTAATGAGCGTGGTGGTTCACGTGTCAGATGCGCAGCTAGTGGCTAAAAAAATTACGGTTCAGGGACAAATAGAACCTAACCGGGTGCTGTCACTCAAAACAGAAATCGATGGCAAAGTAACGTCGGTACCCATTAAGTTGGGTACGCGTGTGGCTAAAGGTGACGTACTAGCGACTATTGATTTGAAAACAAGATTAATTGAGCGTCAACAAGCGATTGCGACAGTAAAATATCAAAAGCAGGAATTAGCGGCGACTAAAAAATTATTTGCCAAGAAATTAGAGTCGGGCAGCCGTTTAAGTCAAAATATTGCTAATTTAGCGTCAGCCGATGCAGCGTTAGCGCAGATTAATTATCAAATAGCCAATACAAAAATTAGTGCGCCTTTTGCTGGTGTTTATGATCGACGTTTTGTTGAAATTGGCGATTATCTTGAGAGCGGCCAAACCGTTGTCTCGTTAGTCGATGATTTAAAACTTAAAATAACCGCGATGGTGCCGCAGCAACAGGTCGCAAGCCTAACTCTGGGCCAAGAGGTTACAGCGACCTTAATTAATGGTGAAACCTTAACAGGTGAATTGTCATTCATCTCTACCACTTCTGATAGCAATACTCGTAGTTATCGCGTTGAAGTATTGGTCGATAATAGTAATCATCGTCGCATTGCTGGCATGACAGCCTCATTAATCATCCCAGTTAATGAGGTGGAAGGTCATTTAGTTAATGCATCGACTATTAGTCTTGATAATCAAGGCCGTTTACAGGTTAAAGCCGTTGATAGTGACCATAAAGTGGTAACTTATGTGGTTGAAATTGTGCGGACCGACGCGGACAAAATATGGTTATCTGGTTTGCCACAACATGTTGAACTAATTAGCTTAGGTCAAGATTTTGTGGTGGCAGGGCAAGCTGTCGACGTCTCGAAACAAGGGTAGGAGCACAAGATGATTAGTGCATTAATTAACGCCGCGGTCGATCGCAGCAGAACCACCTTAATGGTGTTGATCTTTCTGTTATTAAGCGGTGCAATGGCCTTTATGAGCATTCCGAAAGAGTCGCAACCCGATGTTGCTATTCCGATTATTTATGTCTCGATGAGTTATGACGGCATTTCACCTGAAGACGGTGAGCGCTTGTTAGTGCGGCCAATGGAAAAAGAGCTCAAGTCGATTGAAGGCATTAAAGAAATGCGTTCGGTTGCGGGCGAAGGCCATGCCTCGGTAACGCTAGAATTTGATGCCGGCTTCGACGCTGATCAAGCTTTGCTCGATGTCCGTGAAAAAGTTGACGCCGCCAAAAGTAAATTACCGGCTGACACCGACGAACCAGAAATTCACGAAGTTAACGTCGCGCTGTTTCCGGTACTTAGTTTAGCGCTTTCTGGTGATGTGCCCGAGCGGGTAGTACGCCGTATTGCGCGTGATTTAAAAGACAGTATTGAAGGGCTCGCTGGCGTTTTAGAGGTTGATATTGGCGGCGATCGTGAAGAGTTGATGGAAGTGATCATCGACCCGCAAGCGCTTGAGAGTTATGAAATAGATTATTATGAATTACTGCAAACTATCGATTTAAATAATCGGTTAGTTGCGGCTGGTGCCATTGATACTGGCACTGGGCGTCAGGTACTAAAAGTGCCGGGAGTAATTAATAACGTTGAAGACATGCTCAATATGCCGGTTAAAACGGTTGGCGATTTAGTGGTTACTTTTAAAGATATTGCTAGTGTCCGTCGTACTTTTAAAGATCCTGAGGGCTTTGCGCGTGTTGGTGGTAAACCGGCGATGGTGCTTGAAGTTAAAAAGAAAGTTGGCGCCAATATCATTGAAACCATCGAGCAGGTTCAGGCATTGGTTAATGAGCATCAAAAGCTCTGGCCTGTCGAGCTGAAGCACAGCTATATTCTTGATCAGTCTAATGAAGTAAGAGACATGCTTGACGACCTACTTAATAATGTTGTGACTGGCATTGTGTTGGTGATGATCATTATTTTAGGCGCAATGGGTTTACGTTCTTCTTTGTTGGTTGGTTTGGCCATTCCCGGATCATTCTTAACCGGAATTTTAGTGCTTTACCTGTTGGGCTACACCCTAAATATCGTGGTGTTATTTAGCTTAATTTTAGTGGTCGGCATGCTGGTTGATGGCGCTATTGTGGTTATTGAATTAGCTGACAGGCGCATGCAACAAGGCTTGTCAGCCAAAGAAGCCTTTGCATATGCCGCTAGGCGCATGGCGTGGCCAGTGATTGCAGCAACGATGACGACATTAGTGGTGTTTATGCCGCTGGTATTTTGGCCGGGGGTGGTTGGGCAATTTATGAAATACTTGCCAATTACCGTGTTGTTTTGTTTAACAGCGTCGCTTTTGATGGCATTGATCTTTATGCCCGTACTTGGTGGTGTTATCGGCCCTAAAAAGGCGGTGCAACAATTTACTGGCGAGTTTGAATTACCGCAAACACGTTTTAATCAGGGCTATCGCCGCGCGCTAACGACCTTTTTACATCACCCAATTAAAACATTATTGGCGGCATTAACTTTTATTGTTGCAACCTATGTTGCTTATGGCGCGTTTGGTGCTGGGGTGGAGTTTTTTCCGGAAACCGAGCCAGAATCGGCCTTGGTTAATATTCATGCCCGCGGTGATTTGTCGATTAATGAAAAAGACGCGTTATTATTTCAAGTAGAACAGCGCTTGTTGAATTTTAGCGAGCTTAAATCTGTCTATGGTCGCAGCTTTAATCAGGCAAATAATGAGATGGCCGAAGATGTGGTTGGGGTTATTCAATTTCAATTTGTTGATTGGCAACAGCGCCGTAAAGCGCAAGAAATTTTAAGTGATATGCGCGAGCAAACGAAAGACATTGCTGGGGTGAAACTTGAGTTCAAAAAAGCCGATGATGGGCCGGTGCAAGGCAAGCCATTTAAATTGTTAGTTAGCGGCTTAGACAATCAACATATCTTTGAAACCGTGACTAAAATTCGTCAAACCATGGATGAGATGGGCGGCTTTGTCGCTGCAGAAGATAACCGACCATTGCCGGGCATTGAATGGCGGTTAAAAGTAGATCGCCAAGAAGCGGGTCGTTATGGCGCTAATATTAGTGTGATTGGCAACGCGGTGAAAATGGTGACGACCGGTATTAAAGCGGCCGAATTTAGACCTGATTCGTCAGACGATGAAGTTGATATTCGCATTCGTTTTCCGCGAGAGCAGCGCAGCCTAGATCAGTTGTTGCAACTTAAAATCAATACCGCGCAAGGGTTAGTACCGTTATCTAACTTTGTAACCTTAGAGCCTGCCAATAAAACCGGCTCATTAAAGCGGGTTGATAGCCGACGCGTTATTACCATTGAAGCAGAACCAGCAACTGGCTTTTTACTTAACGATTTAGTGCTAAAAATGCAGCAGAACCTAAAAGCTGAAGAGTTTCCACTTGATATTCGTTTCGCCTTTAAAGGCGAGCAAGAACAGCAAGACGAAACTGGAGCCTTCTTGGGTAGTGCATTTTTAATCGCTATTTTCTTAATGGCGCTGATATTGGTTACCCAATTTAACAGCCTTTATCAAACCGGCTTGGTATTGTCGGCTATTGTGTTCTCAACGGCTGGAGTATTGATTGGTTTGTTGGTAACGGGGCAAACCTTTAGCATAGTGATGGTGGGTGTTGGCATTATCGCGTTGGCAGGTATTGTGGTTAATAACAATATTGTACTCATTGATTGTTATAACGATTTGCGCCGCCAAGGTCGCAGCCCGTTTGATGCCGCACTAGAGACCGGCAGTTTACGATTGCGCCCAGTTTTACTGACCGCAGTGACCACTGTGTTAGGTTTAATGCCGATGGTATTGTCGATGAATATCGATTTATTTAACCGTCACATTAGTTTTGGCGCGCCATCAACCCAATGGTGGACCCAGCTTTCAAGTGCGATTGCCGGTGGTTTGAGCTTTGCGACAGTGCTCACGTTGTTTTTAACCCCGTGTTTATTGATCCTTGGCGACAGAATTACTAAGGGGCGTCATTACCGTGATGTTGCACATCATCAGGTTGATCTGCCAGCAAGTGATACGGTTACACCCTTGCAAACGGGCACTGGTGGTTAGTCAGTTGAGTTAATCATCTTGGCTTAATCATTAATAAAATAAGGCAGCCATGCGGCTGCCTTATTTTTTATAGTGTAAATTGGCAAGGGTATGAAGGTAAGCCACTATTATCATGCTAATGCCGCGGGTGAGTCCTTTATTGAGCAGCCCTTTAGATATTATTCGATAAATCGCGTAAATGATCCCACAATTGGCTGGCGACAGGGCCGAGCATTCTGGTGCGCTTTTTTACGGCATAATAAGTAACTTTTAATTCATTGTTTGCATCAGTTAAGTTGATTGTTTTTAAAGTGCCACTTTTTAGATCTTCCGCCACTAAATGGCTCGGTAATCGACCCCAGCCCATGCCGCTTAACGCTAATATTCTTTTGGTCGTTAGATCATTGACATACCAGCAGCGTTGTCCATCGTTGACACCTAATGTTACCCCTTGAGAGCCGGTGCCAGAATCTTTTACCACGATTTGATACTCTTTTTCTAGCTCATTCACGCTGCTCAAGTTTGGGTGCCGTAACAGTAATTGTGGGGCGGCGACATTAATTAACTCACCCTGATAAAGCGCAAATGACTCCAAATTTTTAGCATTAATCCGCAGCTCATCCGCTGGGGTAATCACCATATCTGTTTCATCCAATTCAAGTGCATCAAATGCGCCAGTTAGGTACTCTTGCTGCAGAATAATTTGGGTGTCGGCATATTGATTTTGGACTTTTTCTAGCAGTGGTAATACCTTAGTTAAATTAAAAGAACCCTCAAATGCTAACGTAATGCTGGCTTCATTGCCGGTCATAAAATGGTGCGACAGCATTTCTATTTCTTGCGCCTGTGTTAATAATTTAAGCGCCCGTTGATATATCTGCTGGCCCTGCGCTGTTAGCACTAAGCGGTATTGTTGACGATCAAACAAGGCAATACCGAGTTGTCGTTCTAGCTGCTTAATGCCCTGACTAATGGCGGCCTGAGTTTTAAATAGTCGTTTGCTACTTGCCTTAAGCGTGCCTTCTTGTGCAACCATTTTTAACATTTTCAATTGTTCAAGTGTCATAAATTCTCGCTTTTGGTTTCGCTGCATCTAAGCTTACTAAAGCAGTGCCAGTCAAATAATCAAGGCTACTGCAATTAATAGGGATCGCAACATATTAAGAATATGTTTAAGTCTTATCAATATTTATTAGATTTTTATTTATCTATGGAGTTACTACACTAGCCTCATTATCAACAGCCGAATAAACAGGAACAGCAGATGCTTAAATTCACAACGTTTGCCGTCATCTTTTTTTTGGCAACGCAGCAAGGCTACGTCCTAAGTGCGATCAGTTAGCGTTAGTGTTAATGAGCTAAATTTAATAAAACGAAGGTAAATTATGACAGTAACAAATACCAAAATGCCGATTATTTTTGCGCCACACGGTGGTGGTCCAATGCCATTGTTAGGTGAGCCAAATCATCGAGCCTTAACTAAGTTTTTAAGCAATATTGACGAGCAATACTTAAGTAACTTACAGGCAAAACCCACGGCTATATTAGTCATTAGTGCGCACTGGGAAGAAAAAGTCGCGACTATATCTAGCGCGGCAGCACCGGGGATGATTTATGATTATTATGGATTCCCCAAAGAAAGCTATCAAATACAGTACCCGGCCCCAGGGGAACCAGCGCTGGCAAAGCATGTGTTAACGCTGCTGCAGCAACAGGGAATAAAAGGGCGCCTCGATGGCGGTCGAGGTTTTGATCATGGCACATTTGTACCATTAAAATTGATTTACCCAAAAGCAGACATACCTGTGGTGCAACTGTCTTTAGTGAACACGCTTGATCCGCAAACTCATATTGATTTGGGTAAATCAATCGCGAGTCTGGCAGCGCAGGGGGTGCTTATTATTGGGTCGGGCTTTTCATTTCATAATATGCAGGCGTTCATGCAAAAACAAGATCGTGATACGTTCAATAAAAGCCAAGCATTTGATCAATGGTTGAACAAGTCAGTGCTCGGCGATGGGCAGCCGGGGCAAGCAGCACAGGATCAAATAGTCAGTTGGGCTAAGGCGCCACATGCCCGTTATGCGCATCCGCGTGAAGAACATTTGTTGCCATTATTGGTTTGCATGGGCGCAGCTCAAGGTGCGAATTATCAGGCCAAGAACATTTACAACCAAACATTCATGGGCATTAAATCTTCTGGGTTTATCTGGCAATAAAATTAACGTTTAGCGCAAATTTTGTCGCTTGCGGCAAAGCAGATTGAATATCAGAGATGTATTTATGCGCGTTCCCTGTTTATGGCAAGTTTATTGCGGCAAGTGCAATATAAGCTCGATCTGGTGGAACTTTGCTGACTTCGTGGGTAACTTAGGTCCTAAGGTCTTAATATTAATGAGTTAATGTAAGATTTTATAATGAAGAGATAAAAACATTTTCTAGATCAAGTCGGTTAGCGAGCTATTATGTTTAGAACAAATGTAAAAAGGCTGTGAAAATTAGTCGCATTTCATTATTATAGCGTTACATTTTTGAATCCTTCTCTGTAAGCAAGACCTTGGTGTCTGTACTGCGAGCTGTGAATTTGATTTGCTGATTTGTAACGTAGCGGCGCGTAATAGCGCGCTATAATCAATAATAATAAATAAAACCAATCTCTCGGAGAGCTCAATGAAACCTCAACTTCTAGTATTATCTGCCGCTATGGCCATGGCATTTGCCTCATCGGCTACTGCTGCTGACTTTAAACCCGCTGTCGTTTTTGATATGGGTGGCAAGTTCGATAAGTCGTTCAACCAAGGTGTTTATGACGGTGTTGAACAATTCAGAAAAGAAACTGGCGTGAAATATCGTGAGTTTGAGGTTACCACGCCATCACAGCGCGAGCAGGCATTACGAAAAATGGCGCAACGTAACGCCAACCCTATTTTGGGCATCGGTTTCGCACAAGCAACAGCAATGGAAAAAGTAGCCAAAGCTTTCCCAGACACTAAATTCAGCATCATTGACGCTGTCGTTAAATTGCCAAACGTACAATCAATTGTTTTTAAAGAGCAAGAAGGTTCTTTCTTGGTAGGTTTATTAGCAGCCATGAAGTCTGAGTCTAAAGTGGTCAGTTTTGTTGGCGGTATGGATATTCCGTTAATTCGTAAATTTAACTGTGGTTACGTTCAAGGTGCTAAATATGCAGTTAACGACATAAAAGTTATTAGCAACATGACAGGTTCTACCCCTTCAGCATGGAACGACCCGGTAAAAGGCGGCGAGCTAGCACGCAGTCAGTTTGACCGTGGTTCTGACGTTGTATTTGCAGCGGCCGGTGGTACAGGTGCTGGCGTTTACCAAGCAGCTAAAGATGCCGGTAAATTCGCGATTGGTGTTGACTCAAACCAAAACCATATCCATCCAGGCACCATGTTAACCTCAATGGTTAAATCAGTTAATGTTGCGGCTTACAATACCTTTAAAGGGGTGCAAGACAATACTTGGCAACCTGGCTTTAAAGTACTAGGTCTTGCTGAAGGCGGTGTTGATTGGGCTTACGACGAACATAACAAGTCATTAATTACTGCTGAAATGAAAGCAGCTGTTGAGCAAGCTAAAGCGGACATTATTGCCGGTAAAATTGTTGTTCACGATTACATGTCAGACAATAAGTGTCCTTCACTTTAATCGTCTAAAAGGTTAGTGCCGGGCAGTTCTATTTCCCGGCTCAAACTCATTGCCCCGCTTCATTGCGAAGTGAAATCTGTATAGATTACAAGAATTTTCTCGGGGTCATTTATACCAAAAATGCGAATACACAATGCTAACTACCAAAAATACTGAGCAGCAGGAAACATTAACTCCTGCCATTGATTTACGTAAAATCAATAAAAGCTTTGGTCCAGTTCACGCCAATAAAGATGTCGATTTGGTTGTTGCCAAAGGCAGCATTCACGGGATTATCGGTGAAAATGGCGCTGGAAAATCTACCTTGATGAGTATTCTCTACGGCTTTTACGAGGCTGACAGTGGTGAAATATTGGTCAACGGCAAGCTGGCCTCTATCACCTCTTCTAAAGATGCCATCAATGCAGGCATCGGCATGGTGCATCAGCATTTTATGTTGATAGAAACTTTTAGCGTGTTAGAAAATGTGATGTTAGGTGCTGAATCAAGCAGCTCACTTAAAAAGAGTAAAATCAGCGCCAGAGCCGAATTGGCGAGACTCTCACAAGAGTTTGGTTTAGCGGTTGATCCCGATGCAATAGTCGGTGAGTTAGCGGTGGGGCTGCAGCAGCGGGTAGAGATTCTGAAATCTTTGTATCGCGGTGCCGACATTCTAATTTTGGATGAACCAACGGGTGTCTTGACCCCGCAAGAAGTTAAACAGTTATTTGATATTTTAAATGCACTGCGTGAGCGCGGTGTTAGCGTGATGTTGATTACGCATAAATTGCAAGAAATCCTCGAGATCACCGATCAAGTAACGGTAATGCGCGCCGGTACAATGGTGGCTTCTCGTCAAACTTCGCAAACCACTAAAGAAGAGCTGGCCGAATTAATGGTTGGCCGCAAAGTGTTATTGGAAGTTGATAAGTCACCCGCAGCGCCTAAAGAAGTCTTGCTTGAAGCGCATAATCTCACCATTAAGGATTCAGCCGGTATTACTCGGCTCGATAATGTGAGCCTACAAGTAAAGGCGGGAGAGATTCTTGGGATTGCTGGTGTATCTGGCAACGGCCAAACTGAATTGCTCGATGTGCTCAGTGGTATTTTACCCGTGCAGCAGGGAAGCATTACGCTAAGCGGTGTCACGATAGATGCTAGCAATGTACTTAATGCCAAAGATTTTAGGCACTTGAGTTTAGGTCATGTCGCAGAAGATCGGCACAAGCAGGGTATGGTAACCGACTTTAGCGCGAGAGAGTGCTCGATCATGGGCTTTCAGGATGAGCCAGAGTTTAACGGTGCTATCTTGATGGATAATACTGCCGTAACCGAGCACTGTATTAAATTGATGGACGAATTTGATGTTCGCCCTAATAACCCTCACCTCAAAGCGGCTAATTTTTCGGGTGGTAACCAGCAAAAATTATGTATTGCCCGCGAAATGGATCGCAAACCCAAGGTGTTATTAGTTGGCCAACCTACCCGTGGTGTCGACATCGGCGCTATTGAGTTTATACACCAGCAAATTGTCCAGCTGCGAGATGCCGGTAATGCCGTGTTAGTTGTCTCGGTAGAATTAGAGGAAGTTATGTCGTTGTGCGATCGAATTATCGTGATGTTTGAAGGACGAATTGTCGGCGAAATGGCGGCAAGTGATGCCGACGCGCAAACATTAGGGTTGTTAATGGGTAACGCAGGTGAGCCCAGTACCACTGACGGAGGTGCAACATGAGTAACAAAACATTACCGGTCTGGATTGATGTTGGGGTAATCCCTTTAATTAATGTCTGTTTGGCCTTTTTTGTCTCGGGTTTGATTATTTTACTGATCGGCGAAAGTCCGCTCGAGGCAGTGAAGTACATTATCACGGGTGCGTTTGGCTACGATGAAGGCATTGGTTATACCTTGTATTATACCACCAACTTTATCTTTACCGGACTTGCCGTGTCAGTGGCATTTCATGCCGGGTTATTTAATATCGGTGGCGAAGGTCAAGCGTATATCGGTGGGCTTGGTGTCGGCTTGATGTGTATGAGCTTAGACAGCTTTATGCCTTGGTGGGCACTATTTCCCTTTGCTATTGCCGCTGGTGCCGCTTTTGGTGCCGCTTGGGCATTTATACCGGCCTATTTACAAGCTTATCGTGGTTCGCACGTGGTTATCACCACGATCATGTTTAACTTTATTGCCTCGGCGCTCATGGTGTATTTACTGGTTAATGTATTGATTGAACCTGGCAGCATGGCTCCGCAAACCCGTAGTATTATGGCGGCCGCTACACTGCCATCTATCCAAGAACTGTTTGCAGTCATCGGAATCGATATTGCCAATAGTCCGTTAAATATCTCAATATTTCTTGCCTTAATTTGCTGTGTATTGGTGTGGTTATTACTGTGGCATACCCGGTTAGGTTATGCGATCCGCATGATCGGTTTCAACGATAACGCCGCTGTATATTCTGGTATTAATACCCGTCGTGTCATTGTTATTACCATGTGTATCTCTGGTGCTATGTCGGCCATGGTTGGCATTAATGAAGTGATGGGCGCGCAAGAACGTGTGTTGTTAGACTTTGTTGCTGGCGCTGGTTTTACCGGTATTGCCGTTGCTCTGATGGGACGCAATCACCCAATTGGCATTGTGATCGCGAGTTTGTTGTTTGGCGCGCTTTACCAAGGCGGCGCTGAACTCTCATTTGAGGTGCCTACGATTACCCGAGATCTGGTGGTAGTGATTCAAGGCTTAGTTATCTTGTTCTGTGGCGCACTGTCATTAATGATTAAACCGAGTGTGGAAAAGCTATTTTTAAAGTTATACAGCAAAAAGGAGACTACTAATGTCTGATTTTACCCTGATATTACTCTCTACATTAGACTCTACCATTCGTGTATCGACGCCGTTGATTCTCTGTGCGATGGCCGGTTTGTTTTCAGAACGTTCAGGCATTGTCGATATTGGGCTTGAAGGAAAAATGTTGGCCGGTGCTTTTGCCGCGGCTGCAGTCGCCTCGGTTACTGGCTCGGCCTGGATAGGGCTGAGCGCGGCGATGGCGGTTTCTGTTTGCATGGCGCTGTTACATGGTTTTGCTTGTATTAGTCATAAGGGCAATCAAGTAGTTAGTGGCTTGGCGATCAATATTTTGGCGTCGGGTTTAACCGTTGTGTTAGGCATAGCTTGGTTTCATCAAGGTGGTCAAACACCGCTATTAACTGGTGATGCCAGATTTTATGCTATTGAGTTACCTGGTGCCGTAGCAATGGCACAAGTACCCTTTATTGGCCCGATTTACTCGCAGCTAATTAGTGGCCATAACGCCTTAGTTTATCTTGCTTTTGTTACTGTGCCCGTTACTTGGTGGGTGGTGTATCAAACCCGATTTGGGCTGCGCTTACGAGCGGTGGGTGAAAACCCGCAGGCGGTAGACACTGCAGGCATATCCGTTTTTTGGCTGAGATATCGTGCAGTTATCTGCGCGGGCATACTTTGTGGTATCGCTGGCGCCTACCTGTCAACCGGACAAAATGCATCGTTTATTCGTGAAATGTCTGCGGGCAAAGGTTATATCGCCCTTGCTGCATTAATCTTTGGTAAATGGCGACCTAAGACCGCAATGTTAGCGTGTTTGTTGTTTGGATTCTTAGAGGCGTTAACCGTACGCTTAGAAGGCGTGGAACTGCCACTGATTGGTCAAGTACCTACTCAGTTAATGCAGGCATTGCCATACATCTTGACCGTGGTATTGCTCGCTGGTTTTATCGGTAAGGCGATTGCACCCAAGGCAATTGGTGTTCCCTATGTAAAAGAGCGCTAATCAGCACTCTTTTCAAGATGCATTAATCAAGTCATATTACTTAAGACATTAGCTACCGATTAACTCGGTGGCTATTTTTTTACCCCCAGTAAAATCATCGTTATGCCATTAGGTAAGGGCTGCAGCAGTGACAGATTTATTCAGTGACTCGCTTAATTTATTATTGATGATCGGCCGCGGCTGCGGTTGAAAACAATTTTGAAAAAAACCATTGAATATCAGTGATATTTTTATGCCTGTCCCAAGTTTCTCCCAAGTTTCTCTTAGAACATGAATTCGGGCAAAACTCAAAGGTGCAAGTTTAATTAAGCGCTGGCTTGTTGAATAAATTCAATAACGTCACCAAAATAATCATCTACTGCGTTCGGGTGGGTCAACATATTAATATGATCATAGTCACGCGCATTGCCGTTGGCTTTTGACAAAATGGTCATCGTGCCACTGCCAACTTCTTGCGCGAAGCGGCGTACGTCTTCGGGATGACCGAGCAAGGTGTCATTTTTCGCGGCAATAAACCACGTAGGTGGCCATGCCGTGTTTTTTGCGTTTGCGCCATAATCGAAATTATCACGCGGATCTGCCCAGGGTGATTTTCGCACCCACAACTGGCTTTCTTGAATCGACAAATAAGTTTCGTTGTCGCTGCCTAATTTCCATTGTTTAAAGGGAAAATGTCCTTTACGTTTTGCTAACCAAGGCCCAAATCGCTTCCATAAAAACTCAACTTTAATAACTCGCTCAAAGCTCCATTGCTCGATCGTTCGTTTGCTGCCAAAGAACACTTGCGACGCTACGGTTTGATGTAATGTCGGTAATCTTGCTAAAGCCGACGCCATTAATACGCCGCCCCATGAATGCGCAAGCCAATGTACTTTTTGATGAGAGGGATGGCGTGCGAGCACCCATTGGTGACATTGCGGCAATGTTTCGACAATGCCTTCAAGTTGACCATGATTGTTATCTTCACCAATTATGGGCGTGCTCAAGCCACGACCGCGCATATCAATGACATAGACTGGGTAACCGGCACGGGCAATGGTACACGCAAGGCCTTTTCCTGATTTAGAGTAAAAAATACGGCCATCTTCAATCGCACCATGGAGCATGAGCACCGGGGGTAACTCAGTCGGCTGACTTGGCGAAATATAACGCATGTGAATGCGATGGTCATCGTTTTCAATAAATAAGGACTGCTGAGATATCATGGCGTGTTAGTGTTAATCCAAAATTTAAACAGGAGTTTAAATTAGCGTAATTCACAACAGGGCACAATAAATAAAAAGCGACACGAATAAAAATTTAACGAATCAATAGCTATTATGCATGAAGTCAACGCAGGATTAATGGTGCTGGTATAAGCCGTGAAATTACCAAAGTCATCGCAATCGTTGCCGAGTTAGTCGCTTTGCGATGTTTTTGCGCCGCGCGTTGTTGATTGACCAATGTAGTAAATCAGGGTAAAGATACGGTATGAATTTTAATCCCCTTTATATTAAACGCCACGATTGGTGGCCGCCCCCGCACTTTTGTACTGAATAAGCTCTCAGTCAATTATACGAACTGTTGTCCTTTTTTTCGTTTCATGTCGCAGCTGTAACGGTTAATTGAGGCGGTTGGTATTTTTAATCTTCGTTATGACCATTCTTATTTTGGATACTTACTCCTGTGATTAAACATGTGCAAAGCGCCTTGGGCGCTCTACAAATAACTTGGCTCGATAATAACCATTCTTTTTATCCTTACATCTGGTTAAGAGATGTCGATCCATCTGGTTTTCATCCACAAACGGGAGAGCGTCAATTTGACCTAACCCAGATCTCGATAGATCTAGAACCTTCGGATATTAGCTTTGATCAACAGGGTGTTAGCTTGCAATGGCCCAATGAAAAAAAACGGTCGTTGTTCCCAAATAAATTGCTGAAAGATTATGCTCATGCATGTCAGTTAACTGATCCGGCAGCGACAACTACCGACTGCTGGCTTAGCGATGTTGTGCCCGCTAAATTTAGTGCACTAAGCTGCGTAAGTGCAGCTGGTTTAAAGGAAATGTTATTAACTTTAAAGCGGAATGGCTTAGTGATTATTTCAAATTTAGTTAGCGAGCAGGGTGGCGAGCAGTTTGGTGATTTAATCGGTTTTAAGCGTGAAACAAATTTTGGGGTGATGTTTGAGGTACTTAATAAAGCTGAGCCTAATAATTTAGCGTATACCGCTGTTGCGCTGGCGTTACATACTGATTTACCGAATCAAGAAATGCCACCGGGCTATCAATTTTTGCATTGCGTGACCAATAACGCGCAAGGCGGCGAGTCAGTGTTGGCCGATGGTTTTGCGATTGCCCAAGATTTACGCCGTGAAGAGCCGACGTTTTATCAACTGTTGTGCTCACGAAAAATGCCATTTCGCTTTCATGATCAACACTGTGATATCCGTTTTTCACATCCGCTTATTAGCGAAGAAAATGGCCAAATAAAGCACTTTATTTTTAACGCCCACTTAGCTGTTTGTGTCGATAGTAAAGATGGTCAGTTAGTTGATTATTATCGTGCTTATCAGAATTTAATGCAGCGGATTCGGCAAAACAAATACGCGCTGAAGTTAAAGTTGCAAGCGGGTGAAATGATGATTTTTGATAATAAACGTGTGTTGCATGGACGCACAGCGTTTGATCCCAGTACGGGTGAGCGGCACTTGCGAGGGTATTACATCGATCATGGCGAGGTGGACAGCAAAATACGGATGTTATCTAAGTAATTCATAAAGGTTTCTTAAATAGGGCATCTATATAGGTTAAAATAGGCGGCTGTGTCTTCCACTGAGCATAAGGTAAATAAGAAATAACAAGAACAAAAAATAATTAAACCATAATCATGCTTTAGGAAAATTTATGTACAGCGAAGAAGAGCTAGATAAGCTCATTGAAAAAAGAGGTATTCTCAAGGGTCTCAACGCTACCCTTGGCATCACGGCGATCGTTATGGTTGCAGTGTTTATTCTCTACACTATTTTATTAGGTAAAACTGCCAGCAGCCAATTTTTAGGCGTTAAAAGCTGGATCGAGCAAACGTTAGGCTGGTATTACATTCTTGTGATGGTAGCAGCGTTTGTGGTCTGTGTTTATGTTGCAACGTCTAAAAGCGGCAAGATTAGACTGGGCCAAGACAGCGACAGACCCGAGTTCAGCAATTTTGCGTGGTTCTCGATGCTATTTGGCTGTGGTACTGGCGCGGGCATGTTATTTTTCTCGATGTCCGAACCAATGATTCACTTCGCCAGTGGCTGGAGTGGTGGTAACCCTTTCCTAAGCGGTGAGGCTAAAGCGGCAGTAGCGAGCTTTTTCGAAGCAAAGCAAGCAGCGCTTAGTGCAGGGCTATTACCGGGAGACGAAGGTTTCCCTATTCCAAACCATTTAGTGGCAGAAGCAGCGTCTGGTGGTTTACGTTTAACCATCTTCCATTGGGGACTAGTTGCTTGGGCAATGTATGCGATCGTTGGTTTGTCATTGGCTTATTTTGCGTTCCGTAAAGGTTTGCCATTGTCGATGCGTTCAGCCTTATACCCACTGATTGGAAATCGTATTTATGGCCCTATTGGTCATACGGTCGATATTCTTGCGGTATTCGGTACTATTTTCGGTATTGCGACTACGCTAGGTTTGGGTGTTGAACAAATCGGTTCAGGGCTTATTTCACTGGGTCTGCTGGCTGAGAAATCACAAACCGTTACTATTGTCTCAATTGTTGTCATCACGGCGATAGCAACGTTCTCAGCTACAACCGGTGTGGCCAAGGGTATTAAAATACTTTCTGAGCTTAATACTTGGATTTGTCTCATAATCATTTGTTACTTCCTTGTCGCCAGCGATGCAAACTACTTAATTGCCAGCACATTAACAGGCTTGGGTGAATACGTATCGAGCGCTGTTGAAATGTCATTATGGACCGCACGTAGTGCAGACGAACGTACGTGGCAAGGTGGTTGGACTATCTTCTACTGGGGTTGGTGGATGGCTTGGGCAGCATTCGTTGGCATGTTTATCGCGCGTATTTCTCGCGGTAGAACAATCCGTGAATTTGTGGTTGGGGTCATGCTGGTACCGACATTAGTGGCTGTAGTCTGGTTTGGTGTGATTGGTTCTGCTGGTATTCATGCGTCCATTTATGGCGCCGATATGTCCATTTATAATACCGCGGTTAATAACTGGGATTATGCGGGCACTATTTATACCGCGTTTGATGTTTTAACGCCGGGTATTGCGGCAACCGTTGCAAAAGTGATGGCCTTGTTTGTCGTTGTCGTGTTCTTTGTAACCGCGGCCGACTCAGGCACCTTAGTACTTGGTCGCTTGTTATCGTTTGGGCGTCGTCCACCGATTCAACAGCGCATTATTTGGGGCATGGTATTAGGGTTCGTGACCTTAATCATTTTGCTGCTTGGTGGTAAAGAGGCACTTAAAGCATTGCAAGCGGCGAGTATCGCTGGTGCGTTGCCATTTACCTTTGTCATTCTCTTGATGATGGTCGGCCTGTTGAAATCACTGCGTGAAGAAAATGCTGAGCTTGCACAAGATGACACCAAAATACATGGTGTCAGCGATAAAGAAGTTAACGAATTGTCTTAATTGGTAAAACTGGCAAATACAGCCAGAATACTAATTTTTAGTCATTTAAATAAAAACCGGTAATCGTAATTACCGGTTTTTTTATGTTATTTTAACGGGATTTATGTAAGAAAGTTACTGGTTATATCGCTCATCTACAACCCTGACCCCTTGATTTGTTCTTACGTTCATAATCAAACACATTGCCTTTGGCATCAATATTAAAATGGCAACAATCATCAAAAATCCCTTTGAGCAAAACTCTGCTCTTTTGAACCCGAGACTTTAGGGTTGAGTAACTTATGCCAAGGTGCTGCGCGTATTCTTTCTGTGACTTTTTTTCAATATCTATCGCGTGTAATAACGTGGCATGCTCTGCGGGCAACGCTTGAATAAATGGAAGGATACAGTCAGTTAGTTCATTTGTTACTTCGTTGTCTTGTTCTGTATACCAAGTGTCTTCTACCCTTAAAGCTGTGTCTCTGGCTTTTTGTCGATAAAAATCAATAATGGTGTGATTAGCAATTTGGAATAACCAAGACTTAATGCTTGTTTGATCTTTTACGGTACTTAAATTGCTATAGGTTTTAATTAAAATTTCTTGTAATAAGTCATCTACATCGGCTTGATTTGACACCTTGGAGTGTAAAAATCGTTGTAATGCAGTTTTGTATTCCAACCAAATTTTCTCAATATTCATGTCACTTTAAATCCTGTGTAAAAAAGCCCAATCATAAGACGAATCACTTTATATAAAGACGAAAATGAGTGATTAAATTTATTCTTTTGTCATTTATAGCAAAAATAGCTGACTTTATATCGTCTTATTAAAACCAGAGCCGTCTTATGGGTAAATGACTAATTAATTGGAGCCACGATGAGCTACTTGCAAGATGAAAAATTTAACCTTATTCCACACTCAAATAATATCAGTGCACACCCGCCCCGTGTCTTAATGTTATATGGCTCATTACGAGATAATTCATATAGCCGCTTAGCTGCTGAAGAGGCGGGTAGAATTTTAGAAGCGATGGGGGCACAAGTTAAGTTCTTTAACCCCAAAGGATTGCCGCTATTTGATAGTAACGAGTCAGCGAATCATCCGAAGGTGCTAGAGCTGAGAGAGTTAGTGCAATGGTCAGAAGCTCAAGTTTGGTCGTCGCCTGAAATTCACGGCAATATGTCTGGTGCAATGAAAACACAAATTGACTGGATCCCACTTAGTGTTGGAGCCGTACGGCCAACTCAAGGAAAAGTACTCGCCGTGATGCAGGTAAGTGGTGGCTCGCAGAGCTTTAACGCAATAAACAATATGAGAATATTAGGACGATGGATGCGCATGCTGACAATACCTAATCAGTCCTCTGTCGCTAAAGCGTACAATGAGTTTGATGACGAGGGTTTAATGAAAGCGTCGGGCTATCGCAACCGAATAGTCGATGTAATGGAAGAGTTAATGCGCTTTACGTATTTAACCAGAGATCAAAATCAGTTTTTGGTTGATCGATACAGTGAACGTAATGCCAAAAAACCTCAATTGAGACCTGAGCTATTGTCGGCTAGTTAAGCGCCTAATCGCGAGATTAAAAGCGAGTAACCATGGTTTAAAATCGCTGCCGAGTGCGAAAGAAAAATATGTTAGGATTTAGGCTGTTACTTTCACAATAAAAATAAGTGGGCATCATGGGCATATTATCTAGTATTAAAAACCTATTTAAGGCATCAGGGGAGAACCCTGCTGAAGTCGAAGCAGAAGAGGCCATCGAGTATAAAGGGTTTAATATTGTCCCGACTCCGCTAGCTGAAGGCGGCCAATTTCGGGTAGCCGCGACCATTAGCAAGCCGCAAGATGAAACCGAAGCAGAGTTAAAGACGCATCAATTGATCCGCTCAGATATTATCCCCAGCCGTGACGAATGCATTAGCATTTCAGTACGTAAAGCTAAAATGATGATCGACCAACAGGGCGATGGTATTTTTGGTTAAGGCTCGATATTTTGTGCGTTTAAAATGAAGTTACCTCTGTTATTTTTACTAACAGAGGTAATATATTGAGGTTTTAAATGATTTCTACTAACAACAGTTTCTTGTGCAGCGACAATAAAATTTGTCCATAAGAAATTATTTAACCCTTAGGCCACCTCAAAACTGGTTCAGCAAAGGAATGCTTAGCATTATCTAGGGCTACTTTGTACCTTCTCATGTATAAATCCTCTTTGTGATGCTCTAACACTATCTCGCTAGGTGCGGTAATATCCATGTTGCTATCCTCGGTTAGTTAAATAAATGCCTATAAAGATAATTAGCGCTCCTATAAGAGTAAATAAGTCAAATGTTTCTCCATATAGAAAATAAGCGGTAATGGCAGCAGATACAGGAACTAAGTAGAAAATACTAGCAACCTTACTCACCTCACCCCTGTGTATCATTATATAAAGCAGGCTTAGCGCGCCAAGAGAAACACCGAATGTCATATATGCTAAAGCTCCTATAAATTGGGGTGTCCATTCGACTGAAAATTCATCAAAAAAAGCTAATAAAATCAAACAAATGATCCCGGAAGCTAAAGACTGAATACTACCTCCAGTTATAATGTTCATGTCAGAACAGAATCTTTTTTGATATAAATTCCCGGCTGTTAAACCAAGTAGGCCAATAACAGACATAGATATCGAGAGCATCCCAACTGCTTCTATATCTATATTATGAGCAACAACTACTGCCACCCCTATTAGCCCAAAGATTAATCCTAACCATTGTGACTTTTTTAATTGTTCACCAATCATGCGGCTTGCAAAGACACCTACTAATATTGGTTGTAGAGCAATCACTAGGGCTGATATTGCAGGTGAAAGACCCATATCGATTGAAGTAAATACACCTATTGAAAACGTAGCTACAGTTAAAGAACCAGCAATAGTGATATGAATAATATTTTTAATGTTTGGTATCGGTAGCCTTAACATTAAAACAATAGTTGCAAATATAAGACCCGCAATCATGAATCGTAGAGTCAGGAAACTGAGGGGTGAGGAATAAGGTAGCCCATATTTAGCCCCTACAAAACCACTGCCATAGAGGGCTACAAATAAAAATGGATACAAAAGAGGTTTTAATGATTGCAAACTAGTCAGAGGGTAGTGCTTGTAATTTAGGGTATTCATAATGACTTACTTCCTTTGAGTTGTTAGTACGAAAAGATATTTAATGAGAATAAATATTCCTACTCTATACCCTCACAGACACCATATGTACTAGATAGTACAATTAATGTAATGTACCATATAGTACATATAATTATGATGCAATCGGAATTTAACAAAATGAAGAATACTTTGAATAAAAAAGAAAGACTAGTTAGAGGGGCTGGGCGAGAGTTACTCCTTGAAGCTGCTACTATTTTATTCTTAGAGAATGGTTTTGAAGCAACCAGTCCTCAAGCAATATATACGAAAAGCGGTGTAGGACAGGGGAGTTTTTACCACCACTTTGCTGGCAAAGATGATTTGGCAAATCAAGTACTATCAAATCTCGCAATTTTAGAGTCGAGAAAACTGGATATTATTATGCAGACATATGATTCACCCATTGAAAGATTAAACGAATATTTAAAATTTGGTCGCAAAGGCACAAAAGGGTGTAAATTTGGTCGCTTTGTTTATGAAAGTTCTGTAAACAAGGGAGAGCTTTCCACGCCGATAAGAAAGTATTTTGATGATCTTTTGGTATTTTTAATTTCAAATATTGAGCAAGCTCATGCTCAGTCATTAATAAAAAACAATATGACCCCCAAGTTAATGGCTCAGGCTATCATCTCTTATATACAAGGAGGATATGCACTTTCAAGAGTTTATGATAACGATAGTTTTTTATTGGATAATATAACTATAATTAAATCATGGTTTGGTCTAACTAATTAACCTAAGGTCTGGATAAGAGACTCCTTCATGGCTTTAGCTTTCATGTTTTTCCTTGTGCCAGTAATAAAATATATACCGTTAAAATATGGGACACGCATTAATTTATTGTTGATTCTACAATAGATTAATTAAACGTGATATTTGGTGTGACTGTAATGAGGTCACCTCTGTTATTTTTACTAACAGAGGTAATATATTGAGGTTTAAATGATTTCTACCAACAACCGTTTCTAAGCGTACTGCCCAGCACACCAACCACTTGCCCAAGCCCACTGGAAATTGTACCCACCAAGCCAGCCGCTAACATCAACTACTTCGCCAATGAAATATAAACCTTCCACGTTTTTTGCCATCATGGTTTTTGATGAGATCTCGTCGGTGTCGACGCCGCCTAATGTTACTTCAGCGGTGCGGTAACCTTCGGTGCCATTTGGCTTTAGCTGCCATTGGTGGAAATAGTTAGCAATGGTGGCAAAGTCTTTTTCATTGAACTGATTTAATGGCTTGTCGGTTAACTTATTAAGCTCGACTAGGCGCTCTATTAATCGTTTAGGAAAATGCTGTGCCAGACAATTTTTTAAGGCTTGCTTAGGGTTGCTTTCACGCGCGATTGTTAGCAGTTCGTTTAAATCACCATGGGGTAATAAATCGATGGTAACCGCTTGTCCTGGTTGCCAGAACGACGAGATTTGCAAAATAGCTGGGCCAGACAATCCACGGTGGGTAAATAGCATGTCTTCGCTAAAGTTAACGCCGCTTTCGCTGGTCACGCTAACCGGCAGGCTAATGCCCGACAGGCACTCGTAGTCGTCTTTGTCGGTGTTTTGCCACGTAAAAGGCACTAAGCCGGCCGTGGTGTCTTTTAATTTAAGCTTAAACTGCTGCGCAACTTTGTAGCCGAACGGGGTCGCGCCAAGTTTTGGCATTGACAGCCCGCCGGTCGCAATGACTAAAGACTGACAGCGCAATTGACCTTCGCTAGTCGCAATTGAAAAACCTTGATCTAGCTGCTCTATCGCCGTAATTTCGGTGCGTAATTGAGTGGTAACATTGGCTTGCTTACACTCAGTTTCAAGCATGCTGACAATGTCTTTGGCGCTGTCATCACAAAATAACTGACCCAAGGTTTTCTCGTGATAGGCGATTTGGTATTTGTCGACCATCGCAATAAAATCCCATTGGGTATAGCGACTTAGCGCTGATTTTACAAAATGCTTGTTGCTGCATAAAAAGGCGCTAGGTTCGATATTGTAGTTGGTGAAATTACAACGGCCACCGCCACTGATTAAAATTTTGCGTCCGACTTTTTTGGCGTTATCGAGCAGTAGTACCTTACGGCCTCGATAACCGGCGGTTGCCGCACAGTGAAGACCCGCAGCACCTGCGCCAATAATTATTACGTCGAACTCTGTCATGTTTTTTCTCTATAAAAAAAAGAAAGGATGCCGAGGCATCCTTTTTGAGCGGGTGATTATACAGCAATTTACACGACGGTTGAACCCGGTGTCATAATGCTGGTGCCACCGCTAACGGCTAGTGCGGCAAAGTCTTTGTCGATCAAGAACATTGCTGGGCCGTCGTGACCAATTAATTCTAACTTGTCTAAAATACCTTTAAATAACTTTTCTTCTTCGTGTTGTTCTGCAACATACCACTGTAAGAAATTAAAGGTTGAGTAGTCTTGTGAGCTAAATGCAACATGAGCCAAGTCATTAATTTGTTTAGTGATTAGGCATTCATGTTCGAAAATTTGAATGAATACATCACGTAATGATTCAAAATTATGCGGCGGCGCATCGATAGCACCTAAAATTGGTAGGCCACCCGTTTCAGATACGTAAGTGAACAGACGCTTCATGTGTTCCATTTCTTCGTTGGCATGCTTGCGTAAAAATAACGCGGCGCCGTCAAAGCTTTTGTCTTCACACCAAGCGCTCATCTGCAGATAAAGGTTTGATGAATAGAACTCAAGATTAATCTGTTCGTTCAGTTTCTCGATCATTGGTTGTGCCAGCATAAAATCTCTTAATTGGTCTGAATAAATTTGGGGCAATGATGGCGTAAATTTGGCAGCTGGTCAAATGCAATTTACGTGTTTTGAAAAAAAAGAAGGCCACAATGAGCGTGGCCTTCTTTTTGTTTTTCAGTGACTTGTAATGTTAATAACTCTTGTTTAGGTAATGATTAGCCTTTATAGATCTTCGGGTTGAAGACATCGCGTAACCAGTCACCCAGTAAGTTAATAACCAACACCAATGATACTAATACAAAACCAGGGAAAGCGGTGATCCACCAAGCGCCTGAGAATATGTAATTAAAACCGGTACTAATCAGTGCACCAAGTGATGGCTGATCAACAGGTAAACCCAAACCTAGGAACGACAGGGCGGCTTCTGACATGACAGCATTGGCTATTTGCACCGTTGAGATAACTAAAATTGGCGACAAACAGTTAGGCAATATGTGGCGGAACATGATTCTAGGCGCTTTAAAGCCCATAACTCGTGCCGCTTCAACGTATTCTTTTTTCTTTTCAGCCAATACCGAAGCACGGATAGTTCGGGCATATTGCGGCCATTCGGCCACCCCAATAATCACGACCAGCATTAAGACCGCATATTGGTTATAAAAATCAGAGCCAAAACTGGCTTTAAAAATTGCCGAAATGATAATAGCGACCATCATGGTGGAAAACGACAGTTGCACATCGGCAAAGCGCATTAAGAACGAGTCGATGCGGCCACCAAAGTAACCGGCCGATAGACCAATGATAATACCTAGGAATAGCTGTAACGCGACGGCAAAAAAGCCGATGGTTAAAGACAAACGCGTACCATACAAAATGGTCGATAAAATGTCGCGGCCTTGCTCATCGGTACCAAGTAGGAACCGCTCGTCACCTTCTTCAAGCCAAGCTGGCGGTAATTCCGAGTCCATGATGTCGATAGTCGACAAATCATAAGGATTGGTTGGTGCAATCAGTGGTGAGGCTAACGAGACAATCAGCAGGGTCATAAAGACCGCAAAGCTAAACATTGCCACTTTATCTCTTAAGAAGTAGTACAGAATGTCAGAGCGTTTAAAGCGTTCAAAACGAGTTGGAGCAGCGCTAATAATGGTCATGGTTATGCTCCTTTACCGGTTAGATCGATGGTTGGATTGATCCAGCCGTACAATAGGTCAACAATGGTGTTGGTAACCACAAAAATTAAGCCGACAAAAATAACGTAAGTCGTGATTAGCGGGGTATCAACTCGGTTAATCGCTTCTAAAAATAAGAAGCCTGTGCCGGGCCATTGAAAAACCGTTTCGGTTAAAATGGTGTAAGCAACCATGGTGCCTATTTGCACGCCGCCAACGGTTAATACCGGCAGCATAGTGTTCTTTAATGCGTGCTGAAAATAAACCTTATTTAAGGCTAAGCCTTTCGCTTTGGCAAATTTGATGTATTCAGAGCTTAGTGCTTCTAACATTTCAGATCGAACCAGACGAATGAACAGTGGCAACATAATTGAGGCCAGAGAAACACAAGGCAATACCAGATGAGCTAGGCCATCAGCATTGAAAAAACCTGAATTCCAGCCGAGTAAATTAGTGGTTTCGCCGCGGCCATAAGATGGCAACCATTGCAGTTCTATCGAGAAAACGTAC
Source organism: Gammaproteobacteria bacterium (assembly GCA_013214945.1). NCBI lineage: Bacteria > Pseudomonadati > Pseudomonadota > Gammaproteobacteria > Gammaproteobacteria bacterium. Next base: position 83,046 of record JABSRT010000005.1, on the reverse strand, counting down.
ATTAGCATGATGGCGGTGAGGAACACGGGTACAGAAATGCCAATACTACTAAACGCCATGACGGCTTTACTAAAAAAGCTGCGTGGGTGAATAGCGGAATAAACGCCTAATGGGATCGACAAAAAGATAATAATAAAGGTCGCACCGACGACTAATTCGAGGGTGGCAATTAACTTATCTAAGATGACATCAACAGCGGGGCGTTTATAAAAATATGAGGTACCAAGATCGCCTTGCACGGCGTTGGTAATAAAACGGGTATATTTGGTAACAAATGGGTCATTAAGCCCTAGTTCGTCACGTAAAGCCTGTCGTTCCGCTTCTGAAACGGATTGACCGACGAGTTCTCGTAATGGGTCGCCGAGGTTATCCTGGATGGAAAACGCCACTAAACTGATCACAAACATCACTATCAGTGCCTGAAACAGGCGATTGACCAGAAACGTAAACATCTCTTGCCCCTTTTAAAATTCTAAATATGACCTTAGTCTGGTGTGGTTAATCACCTAAAACTAAGTGTTGTAAAATACGTGCTGTAAAAATAAGTATTACAAAATAACGACGCAAATAAGTACTAAAAAAAGCACCACAACAAAATAAAATTCATCGACTATCGGCTGGGTTGTTACCCGCGATAGTCGATGAATGTCGAGACTTACTTAACGACTAGGTCGCCAAAGTAAGGGAAGTTCATCGCGTTAACGATAGGCTTAATCATCACGTTAGACTTTGCAGCCCACGCTAGGTTTTGCCAGTGTAGCGGTACAAATGCAGCTTCGTTATAAAGCGTTGCTTCAACACCTTTAAGCATTTCAGCACGCTTAGCACTGTCAGTTTCAACGTTAGCAGCTTCTACCATTTTGTCCATTGCTGGGTTTGAGAAGTGACCACAGTTGTATTGACCACGGCCAGTTGCTTCGTCACGAGTCATGGTTAAGAATTCAGAGAAGTTAGCTGAATCTTCAGTGTCTGAGTGCCAACCAATCATTAGCATATCTGCTGAACATAAATCAAACTCAGGCCAGTATTGCGCTTTTGGCATGGTTTTAAGATCAACTTTGATGCCGATTTTAGTTAGCATTGACGCAGTTGCTTGCGCAATTTTCGCATCGTTTACGTAACGGTTATTCGGTGCAATCATTGATAATGCAAAGCCGTTTTCATAACCAGCTTCTTTCATTAGGGCTTTCGCTTTCTTAATGTCGTAACGTGGCGTTAGCTCAGCATTGTGACCGGCGTAACCTGCTGGGCTTTGCTGACCAGCTGTGGTTGCGAAGCCTTTCATGATTTTTTTCACGATGCCTTCGTTATTGATTGCATGCACAATCGCTTGACGAACACGAACATCTTTTAGTGCTTCATTGCTGTTTTGGTTCATTTGCAATGTGATGATACGAGTACCAGGCAGTGTCACTAGATCAATGTTTTTAGCACTTTGAATGCGTTTGTGATCGTTAGGAGCAACTGGTGCAATCATGTCAACATCGCCAGAAAGAAGCGCAGCAACACGAGTCGCATCTTCTTTGATTGGCACTAATGTTAGCTTGTCGACGTTGCCTTTAGAAGCGGTGTCCCAGTAGTCGTTAAAACGTTCAAATTCAACTTTAACGCCTTGTTCGCGTGACGTGATCACAAATGGACCCGTACCAGAAACGTTGGTTGATGCAAATGAGCTGCCGTGCTTAACCAATGCCGCTTTGTCGCTGCCGTCAGCCATCTTGCCAGAGTAGAACTTGCTGTCCATTGGGAAAATGTAAGTAGCTGTTTGCAGTACTAACGGGAATGAACCTTTTGATACTAGATCGAAGGTGTAATCGTCGATTTTAACGATTTTTTCAAATGGTGCAAAAATAGCTTTAAAATCTGGTGAGTTTTGTAAGCGAGCAAAAGTCCAAACAACATCGTCGGCTGTTAGCGTATTACCAGAATGGAACTTAACGCCTTTGCGTAAATTAAAACGCATCGTAGTATCGTTAACTCGTTCCCAGCTTTCAGCCAAACGTGCTTCAAAATTGAAAGATTGGTCGTAACGCACTAACGGATCAAAAATCATGTGAGACACTTGCAGTGTACCACCTGATAACTGCTCATGTGGGTCAAGAGATACTGGATCAGCATCGTAAGCAACCGTAATGTCGGCTGCTGTTGCGCTTAGGCTTAAGGTTGCAGCCATTAATGCGACAGCAAGTTTAGTCTTGATGGTTTTCATGCATAACTCCTTACGCGGGAATCAATCCCTAGTTGTAGTAGTAGTTGTAATTATTGTTATTTTATCCGTTTATATCCGGCCTCATTGAAACCGAGATTCCAATGAGGCAGGCTATATAACGGCATGCTTTATTCACCAGCTTACTTGAAGGTGCTGATATCTGCTTTTAGGCCTTTAAACTCAGGCATTAAAGAAATTAGTTTCTTGCTATATGGGTGTTGTGGATCCGTAAATAATTGTTCGGTCGGCGCCACTTCCAACAAGGTACCCATTTGCATCACCCCAACCCGATCACACATTTGGCGAATAACAGGTAAGTCATGGCTAATAAATAGCATGGTTAGGTTTAGCTCTTGTTGCAGATCTTTTAACAGATTAAGAATTTGCGCTTGAACCGATACGTCGAGTGCTGAGGTTGGTTCATCACAAATGAGTAATCGTGGTCGAGTGGCTAGCGCCCGCGCGATTGAAATACGCTGGCGTTGGCCGCCAGAAAATTCGTGCGGGTATTTAAGCCCGGCCATTACGCCTAATCCAACGTGCTCGAGCAAGTCGGTAACTATTTGACGAGTTTCATTTTCATTGGCCGTTAATTTATGAAAGCGAATTGGTTCGGCAATGATGTCATAAATCTTCATGCGAGGATTCATTGAAGTATATGGGTTTTGAAACACCATTTGCATTTGACGGCGCAGTGGACGACGTTCTTTTTCAGATTTTATGGCAGTTAAATCGATGTTTTCAAACGTCACCTGACCAGAGTCTGGCTTATATAAGCCAGCAATAATCCGAGCAATGGTTGATTTTCCAGAGCCTGACTCGCCAACTAGACCGAAAGTTTCACCTTCATTTATTACAAAGCTAACTTTATTTGATGCTTGAACATATTCACGCTTTGATTCAAAGAACGAATCTTTGGTGACGAAACGTAAACTAACGTCCTCAACGGTGAGTAATGAGCCGGTGTAGCTGCGATGATCTTGGCTTTGACCAAGCCAGTGATTCTTAATATCTAGTTGCTCCATTTCTTGAGCTTCTTCGATATAACTTACTAACGGAAAACGGTCGAGTTTAATGTCAGAACGTGGCACGGCTGATATTAAGCTACGGGTATATGGGTGATCGGGATCGCCCAATACTTTGGCCGTTGGGCCAAATTCAACTAAGTCGCCACGATACATCACTGCAACACGATCGGTCACGTTAGAGACCACGCCCATGTCGTGGGTGACTAACATACAGCCGACATTTTTCTCGATACATAAATTGCGGATCAAGGTTAAGATTTGATCTTGAATCGAGACATCTAATGCCGTTGTGGGTTCGTCGGCAATAATTAAGTCGGGTTCACCAGCCAAAGCAATCGCAATAACGACGCGTTGGCGCATGCCGCCAGAAAATTGATGCGGAAACTGTTTAAGGCGGTTTTCAGGCTGAGGGATCCCAACTTGGTTCATCAGGGTCAGTGCCCGATCGTAGGCTTCTTTGTCAGACACCTTCATGTTGGCATGAATGGTTTCAATCAATTGGCGCTCAACGGTAAATAACGGGTTAAGCGAGGTCATAGGATCTTGAAAGATGAAACCTATTTTAGATCCACGCACGCTCCGCATTTCTTGGGCTGTTAACCCCGAAATTTTTTCACCGTCGAGAAATACCTCGCCGTTAGCGACAATACCAGGAGGGCTTAACAAATCGATTACGGCGTTGCCGACTGTCGATTTTCCTGCACCAGATTCACCGACCACGCCAACAATTTCACCGCGTTCAATGGTTAAAGATAAGGATTTTACCGCAACTTCAACGCCATGGCGGGAAGGGTATTCAATCCGAAGGTTTTTTATTTCTAATAGAGACATTATCAGGCCTTTGCTGCTTGTTGCAGTCTTTTGCCCTGGTCGAAAAGTAACCAAATGTGATGGCACAATACGAGAGCTAAATGTAATTTGCACTTAATTTGGCAAATATTGCACTTAAAAGCAATGAAAAACGTTAATTAACTGTTTTTTTGATGTATCGAAATGTTGACTGTCTGTTGGGTATTGGTTGCAGGGGCGGTGTTTTTTGTCATTAAGCGCTCATTATACCTTGGTATAATGAGCATTCATTCGATTAGCTATTGTTACTTAGGTGCTTAAAGTCTTGGCCCGTTGGATTTTGGAATGGCTGCAGCTTAAATTCTGGCAAGACAGCATAAATATGATCAAATAAATCGGCCTGAATAGATTCATAAGCTGCCCAGCGCTGATCGGTGCAAAAGAGGTAAAGCTCAATCGGTAATCCGTGTTCGGTTGCTGCCAATTGCCTCACGATTAAGGTCATTTCTTGGTTAACTAATGGGTGCTGGCGCAAGTAAAACTCGACGTAAGCGCGAAAGGTGCCGATGTTGGTTAGCTTGCGGCCATTAGCGGTAATATTAAGATCACTATCGAGCAGCTGATTATTCGCATCCATTTGCTGTTGCTTGTCGGCCAAGTACTCTTTGATAAAAGCAATTTTCATTAAATGATCTATCATCGGCTGATCGAGAAAACGGATGCTGTTAATGTCGATATTTATTGAACGTTTAATCCGGCGACCACCCGATTGCTCCATGCCACGCCAATTTTTAAATGAGTCACTGATCAGCGCATAGGTTGGGATCATGGTGATGGTTTTATCCCAATTTTGAACCTGTACTGTGGTGAGTGCTACTTCAAGCACTTCGCCATCGGCCCCATATTTAGGCATTTCGATCCAATCGCCACGACCAACCATTTGATTGGCCGCCAACTGAACGCCAGCAACAAAGCCTAAGATGGTGTCTTTAAAGACTAACAACAGTACCGCGGTCATCGCACCGACACCACTGAGGAAGTAGAACGGCGACTTATTTAGCAAGGTTGAAATAATTAAGACAATTAAGATCAGTACTAACACTACTTTGATTAACTGAATAATGCTTTTGACCGGCAACTTCCTGTTGAGGCCGTGGCGGCGGGTATAGTCGAGCAGGACATCAAGCATCGCTAGCATGAACAGTGATACTTTGATCATGATGGCAATATTACAGATTAATAACCCAAGATCTCGTAACCAGGGGTAGCTGTTTAGTGCGATAGGAATAAGTAAGAAAACAATCAGCAGCGGCACGACGGCGGCAATCTTGGCTAAGGCTTGATATTTATCTAAGGTTTTAAATAAAAATGGCGAGGTTTTATCAAGCAGTTTATGCAATAGATTGACCAAAATTCGACGATCAATTTTATCGACCACAAAACTAATAGTGAACATCAGAGTGACTAAAATGGTGGTATCAAGCCATTGATATTGAGTGAGTGGCTGATATAGCGAGAGCAGTTTATTTAGATAATCGGTCAAGATATTGATTCCGAACGGACTAAGGGTGTTACTAGAGTAAATTATTTAACAAGTTTTTGCCATAACAGCCGTGAGTAAGATGATGAGTCAGAAATTTATTTAGTCTTGGCGATTAATGCTTGTTCGATGGTATGAGTGAGCGTCTCTAAGCGGGTAGTTAGCTCATTGCTAAGTGTTTGTTGAGCTTGCTTGGCTATTAGCAATTCGCCGCTAAGGTTAAGCGCAGACATCAAGGCGATGTTAAGCAGGCTAGTGGTTGGTGACTTTTGTTGTATTTCTGCCATTTTTTGATTTAAAACGTCGGCAGATTCCAACAGTGCTGTCGCCTGCCCCTGAGGGCAACCAACAGTCATTGTTTTTTCAAGCAAGGTAATTTCTAGCTTTTGACTCATGCTTCCTGCTCAAGTCGATTTAACAGGGTGTTGATCTTGCTGAGCGTGGTGGTTTGCTTTTCTTCTTGCTCGAGCGCTTCTAGTTGTAGCGTTTCACTTTCATCAGATAGTTGCTGCAACTGAGATTGAAGCTGTTCATTTTTCTGGTTAAGGCTGGCAACGTCTTGCTGTAATGACTGGTTTTTCTCCAGTAATTTTTCAATATGCTGCTCTAATTTTGGCAGTGCTGTCTCTAACATGGGGTAATCCATTAATTTTGTAGGAGGTAATAGTGTTAATTTAATCAAAATACAGTAATAAAGCTAGCTGGCGAGTCATTTAAAGCCATTTATTTAGCATAATCTTCACTGTTTGATTATCGGTTGCGCTATTAGAGCAATATCAAGCTGAATTTAAGCTTACTGCGGGCATAAAATCTTAATCAAGCTGATCTATTGCTGGTTGTTTTACTGGTCGTATCTGTAACCGGGACTTACTCAATAATTTTGTAATAGCTTGCGGCTTGCCAAAGAAAAAACCTTGGTAGTATTGGCACGATTTTGCTTTGAGCAGGCGATATTGTTCTTCTTTATCGATGCCTTCAGCGATAACATTAATATTGAGCGCATTAGCCATGGTTAATATCGCGGTAATTATTGAGGCATCATCGGCATTTTTATCAACTTCACTGATGAACGAGCGATCTATTTTGACGGTATCGACCGGCAGTTTCTTTAAGTAGGTCAGTGAGCAATAACCGGTGCCAAAATCGTCGAGCGAAAATTGAATGCCATAGCTGCGCAGTTTATTCATTTTTGCGCAGGTATCATTAATATCACTCACGGTTTCTTCTTCGGTGATTTCGATGACTAACTGGATGTGTTGCAGATCATGGCGCGATAAAATGGTTTCAATTTGACCGACAAAGTCTTCTTGCAAGAAATGACTCGGACTTATATTAACCGCAACCTTTAGTGGTAACTGCGGATAGTCGGCGCTGGCCAGTGCTGCGCATTCACGACACGCGAGGTCTAAGACATAGCGGCCAATTTTATCAATAACTCCAATTTCTTCAGCCAGAGCAATAAATTCACCAGGCCCAATCACGCCTTTAGTCGGGTGGTGCCAGCGCAGTAACGCTTCAACTCCGATTAGCTTTTCGTTGTTGTCAACTTGGGGCTGATAAACGAGTTCAAATTCGTTATTTTTTATTGCTTGGTGTAATTCATTGGCTTGATTTAAGAATTTTTGGGCTTTTTCTTGCATTTGTGGTTCGAAAAATGAAAAGTATCCTTTGCCTTTATCCTTGGCATCATAAAGTGCTATATCGGCTTGGCGAAGGATGTCTTCTGCGCTATTAGTCGAGTGATGATTAAATACCGAGATACCAATGCAAGCGGTTAAATTTATTACTTGACCGTCGACTTTTAATGGGGTGCTTAGAATGTCGAGAATGCCAATCGCGTGGTTATATGTTTTTAATGCAACCCGCTGCGGTTCTTGATCTAAGTTTTGAATGACTAGCATGAATTCGTCGCCGCCAATCCTAGCCAGATAATCTTGAGAACGATGATTAAACGATAAACGTTTGGCGATCGATTTCAATACTTGGTCACCTTTGGCATGGCCGAGTGAGTCGTTGATTGATTTAAAATTGTTAATATCGATTAAAAACACCGCATGGTGGTAATTGTTCTGAAGGTTTTTGTTTTTCCCTGCAGTAATATACTTTAGCAGTGCGTAACGATTGGGTAACTCGGTGAGCAAATCTTGATATCGTTCGACGTTTAATTTTAATTGAGCTTGTTCGCGCTCATTAATTTCGATCACCAGTTGGTTGTTAGCCATACTAAGCTCTGTAGTTCGCTCGCTCACTAGCTGTTCTAACGAATTGTTGAGTTGGAGAAGTTCATTTTTGGCGACGGCTAGCTCTAATATTGACGGCAACCAGCGTCGAAAGCCGATAGCTAAAAAAATTAGGCCAAGCAGCGATCCAATAACTTTTTCGATGAAGGCCTGAGCGTCGGTATCGCCGATAAGTACGTATTGATTTAATTGGGGGAAATTATCGGTAATATCGATGAGAAAACTCAAGCAAAGTAAACTAAAGCCAGTGAGGATTAACAGTGACCCTGGTTGAGTGGTCACCTGGTATTTAGTGACAGCCCTGAATAATGTCCAACATACGACCAAAGACGAGCAAGCGATGAGGCTCTCGATAATAATGTCTTGCATTGATATAGCCTTATTGTTTATAGCAGATAAAAATTAAGCCATCGTAATGATACCAATTCCATTAATTCTCTTTGCGCACAACAAGATCATAAATTTAATGGGTATGAACAAGACACGAGCCTTATCGATAGTCATATATAATATATTAAGGGATATTAAGATTTATTCAAGCGCTGGCTTATTGAGTTAACGCATAAAAAAAGCCAATGAAAGTCATTGGCTTTAAGTTACACGCAAGGTGTTAAATTGAGTTGTATTGGTGCCTAGTTAGTGTCCATTCAGAAACTGCGAAGCAGGACACTGGCTATGTGGTATAGGGATGTGCCAATATTTTCAACTTGTTGAAAATGAAAGCGAAGTAAAACCACGTTTTACGGTAGTGTCTCCAGAAACAGGCAAGGATGTCTGTTTCTGGACGATAACTAGTTAGACAATTTTCTTCATCGCTGACATGTGGCCGCGTAAAGTATTACCAATTTGTTCAACGCTGTGATTACGTAATGCTTCGTTAATCGCAATTAACTGACCGTTATCAACACCGTTGCTAGTTTCGCTTAGGCCTTTACCAATTACATCGGTATCGATGCGAGTCATAAAGTCTTTTAATAGCGGTAAACATGCATGGTTATATAAGTAACAACCGTATTCTGCAGTATCAGAAATAGTCGCGTTCATTTCGTATAACTTCTTACGTGCAATCGTATTAGCGATTAACGGCGTTTCATGTAGCGACTCGTAGTAAGCAGACTCTTCTTTAATGCCTGCAGCAACCATTGTTTCGTAAGCTAATTCAACACCTGCGCGAACCATAGCAACCATTAAGATGCCTTTGTCGAAGTATTCTTGCTCGGTAATTTCATGGTCACCAGCGGCTTGCTTTTCAAACGCAGTTTCGCCCGTTTCTTTACGCCAGTTAAGTAACTTAGCATCATCTTGAGCCCAATCAGCCATCATGCCTGACGAAAACGCGCCGCCCATGATGTCGTCCATGTGCTTGTTGTACAGTGGACGCATGATTTGCTTTAGCTCTTCCGATAACTCAAACGCTTTAACTTTTGCAGGGTTAGACAGACGGTCCATCATGTTGGTTACGCCGCCATACTTAAGTGCTTCAGTTACTGTTTCCCAACCGTACTGAATTAACTTTGAGGCGTAGCTTGCTTCAATGCCTTGTTCAACCATTTTGTCAAAACATAAGATTGAACCAGTTTGTAACATGCCACATAAAATGGTCTGCTCACCCATAAGGTCTGATTTTACTTCAGCAATGAAAGAAGACATTAATACGCCAGCTTTATGACCACCAGTACCAGCGGCATAAGCTTTTGCTAATGCTAGGCCTTGGCCTTGTGGGTCGTTGTCAGCGTGAACAGCGATTAGCGTAGGCACGCCAAAACCACGTTTGTATTCTTCACGAACTTCAGTACCCGGACACTTTGGCGCAACCATGATAACGGTTAAATCTTCACGAACTTTCATGCCTTCTTCAACAATGTTGAAACCGTGAGAGTAAGTTAAGCAAGCGCCTTGCTTCATTAGCGGCATAATCGCTTCAACTACTGAGCTGTGCTGCTTATCAGGAGTAAGGTTTAATACAACGTCAGCATCTGGAATTAATTGGTCATAAGTACCAACAGTGAAACCATTCTCTGTTGCATTTTTCCATGATTGACGTTGTTGTGCGATTGCTTCAGCACGTAGGGTATAAGAAACGTCTAAGCCGCTATCACGTAAGTTTAAACCTTGGTTTAAGCCTTGCGCGCCACAACCAACAATAACAAGTTTTTTGCCGACAAGCGCTTGAACACCATCGCTAAACTCAGAGATGTCCATAAACTCACATTTGCCTAACTGAGCTAACTGCTCGCGAAGTGGTAATGTATTGAAGTAATTGTTAGCCATGACTAAATTCCTACTGAAAATATTATAAGAGATCACCTATTTGGTGATGATGAAACTACCATAAATCAATTTTAGTCTTGCGTAAAATGATATATGTGGGCTACTGTGTTGCATTATTTGCATCAATAAGGGCTGTAAGACAATGGACAATCGCCAACTGAAAATGTTTTTAGCCCTTGCCGATACGCTGCACTTTGCCCAAGCGAGTGAACAGTGCCACGTTAGTCCATCGACGTTAAGCCGAAATATTAAGCAGCTCGAGCAGCAGCTCGGCGTTGTGTTATTTGAGCGCGATAATAGAACTGTCACCTTAAGTCATCATGGTCAGCTCTTTATTTTGTATGCGACCACCACACTGGCGCAATGGGATGTCTTTAAAGGATCGCTTGACGATGACAGCAATGAGCTACGTGGTGAGTTGAGTATTTATTGTTCTGTTACCGCCAGTCATAGTTTTTTACACCAAATGCTTGCACGTTATCGCCAGCGCCACCCCAAAGTTGAAATTAAGCTTAGGACTGGCGATGTCGCCTTGTCTGTGCCTCGGGTGCTGAACGAGCAGGAAGATATGGCGATTGCCGCCAAACCCGACTTAATGCCCGTCAATTTAGCCTTTCAAACGATTGGCTGGTCACCCTTGGTTTTTATTGCTCCGACCATCCGCTGCGATGTGCAGGCGATTATTGATAGCGCTCAAGGTCAGGTGTTGCCTTGGGCTGAATTGCCAATGATAGTGCCGGAGCAGGGCTTTGCCCGAAAACGCCTTGATCAATGGTTTAAGCGTAAAGGCATTAGGCCGGTTATATATTCTGAGGTTGCTGGCAATGAAGCGATCGTGAGTATGGTTAGCTTAGGCTTTGGCATTGGCGTCGTGCCAAAGATTGTATTGGACAACAGTCCGTTAAAAGAATTAATTCGAATGGTTGATGTTAAACCGGAACTTGCACCATTTGAAGTGGGGATTTGCACCCTAAAAAAACGTTTAAAAACACCTTTAGTCAATTCGTTATGGCAAGTCGCTAAGGAAGGAATTGCCAATTAATCTAGATAAGCAGTATACCAATAGAGGGATAATCGATGAAAAAGCATAAGAATGAAGACAAGTTATTCAAGCTGGCCATGGAAATAGGGGGCGGTTACGCCAAAAAGCGTGGTTACGCTGACTTTGACAAAGGCATTTCGAATAAAGACAAGGTTGAATGTATTTATCGTTTACTGGTCAGTGATGGTTTGATTAAACCACTGCCAGAAGATAAAGAAGACGGTCCTAATATTAAACATCGGTTAGTGTTATGGATAATTTCGCAATTGCCGGCAAGCCATGCGTTGATTAAAGAATCATAGGATGAATATATTGAAGATAAAGGCTGTAATGCTAGCTTGGTTATTGGCTGGTTTGAACTATTGCAAATCTACTACTAGACTTGATGAGTGCTATGTGGCGGATGTGATTGCTTGGCGATGTGATCTGTTATTTATAGCAAATCATTTCAAACATGGATGCCACTATGACTAGTAATTCGCAAGCAACTACCGAGTCCCATTCTGAGCCGCTTTCATTAGCTGATAACTTTCAAAAATATTTTCGGGTCGTCGTTGCTAATACCAAAGAGCTACGGCAAGAAGTCTTTAAAATACGCCACGATGTTTATTGCCGCGAATTAGAATGGGAAGGCAAAAAGTCGTCAGGCATGGAAACAGACGAATACGATGATTATTCTTATTACTGCCTCTTGCAGCATCGTACCAGCAAAGCATTCGCGGGTTGCATTCGCATTATTATTCCACCTGCGGATAAACCAGAACTAAAAACCCCTTTTGAGGTAAATTGCTTATCAAGCCTTAGGCACGATGTGGTTGATATTAATGCGCTGCGCCGCGGCAGTTTTGGTGAAATATCTCGATTAGCGGTACCAGATACCTTCCGCCGTCGTCGAAATGAAGCAAACCAACCATTTATCATTAACGAAATCTCAGGCGATCATGGCGGTCACGTTTTTACCGAAGAAGAGCGACGTAGCTTCCCGAACATTGCCATCGGCTTATATTTAGCGGCGTTGAAACTCGTGAGTATTTGCAACCATGATGCCGCGTTTGTGATGATGGAGCCTAAACTGCGTCGGCGACTCAATCGTTTTGGCTTTTCATTTATTCAAGCCGGTGAAGTGATGGACTACCATGGTGCCAGAGCGTTATTTTATTTACCAGCGTCGGAGTTTTTTGCTGAACTAAACTCCGAGCTATTGGCTTTATTTGAGGGGATATCGAAAGATATTGACGAACAAATACAGCTGATACCTTATACCAACCCGCTCGACCGTTAGGCCGCTGTAACACGTAAAATAGCGACACCTTGGCGGTAACCAATACCGCCATTGCCATGGACCAGACCAACCTCTTTATTGGTGGTTAATAACTGCTGATACATCCCAATTAAACCATTGAGCGCCGGGTTGTTCCACGGTCCGCGTGCTAAGTTCATGCCGCCAGTGATGGTCACTAAATGATTATCAAGAAAATCGGCTATCTGATCGAGCGATTTTACCAGCCCACTACTGAGTAAAAAAGCCAGCGGCACAATCGGGTAGCAAGTATATAGCTCCATTAATGCCGAGCCATTTTTAATCGCTTGTTCAAAATTTAAATTTGCTTGGGCGCAGGCCTGCCGGTAAGCGCTATTTAAATGGTGATATTTCGCTATTAGTGGTAATTCATTTGGCTCATCGATCGAAAGTAATTCCAAACCAATGCCAGAGACATCTACTGTGGTATTTGGGGTTAAGCACAATTGTTGGCTTAACTCATCGCTGCATAGTAATAAATGACCGCAAAAATCGACTAAAGGGTTGGCGCAGTCAACGCCTCGAAATAAAGGGGTTACTTGGTTAAACCATTTAGGCTCAGGCGCGGGGAAATGAGCACGCTGTTGTTGCTGGGCCAGTTGATGACTTTTGGTGTAATTTTCGAATAAATTATTGGCAAGTTGCTTGAAGGTTTTGCTATCAGTATCGTGTAACTCAATAAACTCATGAGCCAACTCATCATAGAGCTGAGCGATTGATAAATCATCACGATAAACTGCCATTAGTTGATGCCGTTCCTGACGTTGATAACCTGTTTTTAACGGATCACTACCGCTAATAACCACCGCATGATGCCCTTGTTCTATTAATTCTTGCGCGCGAGCCAATGCCATTATCGGCGCGCAACCACTGCGAAAGTGATTATCAGGTAGCTCACTATGCCAATCACTCGATAAGGGTTCAATCGTTAGTTGCACCGGTGTAATGCCGGCCTGCTTGACCGCTTCTAATCTGGTTTTAAAATGTGCAATTTGTTGAGTGATGTTAAGGCCATCATCTTGATTTATTTTTGCATAACCGGCGACGATTTTTAACGATTGTTTGCTCATATTGATATTATTCCTGCGAGAAAGCCAGTGTCATATGTACCTTACTTTTAACCATCGAGCCACCCTCGCTGCTGCCGTTTAGATAATTGGCAGTCAATGCTGCTGGCAAGTTATCAATACAATGACAGAGATTGTTCTTAATTTATTGTTGTTTAATTAAAACATTGATGATTATTGTTTATATAAAACAGGCGGTTATTTTTTTGTTGATGTTTGTTTTCGGCTAAAAATTATTATTTATCGGACTTGGAAGTTTGCAAAAAAACAATTAGGTGATAACTTCGTGTTTAACGTCTTTTTAATTAAACCTGATTAAAAGATGTATAAATCTCGTTGCTAGCGCTTCATTTAAACATCGCGCACAAGTTAGTAGGTTTATTATGCTGGTGCTGGAAGTACCATTTTAAAGTAACATGAAATATGTAGCAGTTATCGTATTGGATGAAATAAATGCCGCAGCAAGAAAAAAACATCACATCAAATTTTGATTGGACTGTCGACAGTGACAGCTTTCCTCTTTATCAACTAGCTGTTGAGCAACTAGTGTCGATCCCTGTTGACATTTTTTTTGAGCAACTGGTTGAACGGCTTGCAAATTTTTTCGGTTGTGATTACGTCATGGCGCTGCAAAGTTGCAATATGGAGTCAGATGTTGCTAAGCCACTCGCTTTCTGGGCCAAAGGGCAATTAGAATCTTTGGCCGAATTCTCGACTATAAATACCCCATATTCTGAACTTAAAGGGCATCGTTCATGTCGTTATGGCGAGGAGATTCAGCAGTTATTCCCTCAAGATCTTTTTGTGAAAAATCATCATATAACGGCTTTTGTAGCGCTGCCTTTGCTTAATGCTAAAGATCAAGTAATCGGCTATTTAACCATGATGAGTGCCGACTCGAAAATACGTAAGTATCCTTTTTCTATTTTAAGGGCTTATGCGGGGCGAGCAAGCGTTGAGTTAGAGCGCCGTTTACACAATCAAGAGGTTGAGGCGTTAATTGAAGGTTATTGCTTACCGGTTGAACAAGGACTTTTTGCCCAATTAGCTAAAATTATTGGAGATGTGCTTGATGTCGACTATGTCATTATTAGTCACATGCCGAAAAATGGTGGCGATGTGCTTGAATCAGTCGTGGCCTATAACCGTGGTGCATTATTATCGTCCTTTGAGTACTCGATTAAAGGCTCCCCTTGTGAAATGGTGGTTGGTCAACAGCTTCAATCCTATCCAGAGCAGGTGCAGCAGTTGTTTCCTGGGTTTAGCTTACTTCAAGATTTAAACGCTCAAGGCTATGTTGGTGCGCCCTTATTTGACTCTAATGGCGATGCGCTCGGGGTGCTGGCGGTAATTAGCGAACGGCCAATCAAAAATGTAGCGAAAATAACGCCGCTATTAGTGGCGTTTTCAAATCGGGTCGCTTATGAGGTCGAACGTCAGCGCAGTGAGGATTTTATTCGGCACTATCATGACATTTTATCGGCGACCGATGACTTAATGTCCTTTGTTGATACCAATTATATTTATCGCGCGGTCAACAATGCCTATTGTTTGAAATTTAACAAATCAATTAGTGAAATTGTTAATCATTCGGTGCTTGAGTTACACGGTAACGACGTTTTCTATGGTGGCTTACAAGCGAGCCTTGATATTTCACTGCGCGAAGGTCAAGCGATTACAACCGAGTTTGAGCGTAAAGCGCCTGACGGCTCAGTCCGTTGGATCCAAGGTCAGCATAACCCATCATTTGATAGTGACCATAACATTATTGGGGTGGTGGTATCAGCAAGAGACATTACCGAGCTAAAGCTGATTCAACAAGCGTTAGCGCGTAGTGAGCAACGTTTACAGTCAATGTACGATGATGCCCCCGCGATGTTTTTTACCGTTGATGCGCAGGCTTTTATTACTTCGGTTAATGCCTATGGCGCGACAGACTTAGGTTACCGGGTCGACGAACTGATCAATACCAATATCAGCCAGATCTTTCTGCCTGATGACCGTGCCGCGTTTATGGCTAAACTTAAGTTGTGTTTTGCTGATCCTGATAACGCTCATAGCTGGGAACTGAGAAAAATTGATCGATCGGGTAAAGTCATTTGGGTCAAAGAAACGGCGCGGGTAGTGACCGATCAAAATAATTCAGCTAAAGTTTTTATTGTGTCGGAAGACATTTCTGAAAAGCATAAATTATCGCAAAAGCTATCTTATCAGGCGTCGCATGACGCGTTAACCGATTTAATTAACCGGCATGAATTCGAACGATTATTGCAGCAGCTGCTCGACAATGATAACGACAAAGCCGAGCATGTTTTGTGCTATCTCGATCTTGACCAGTTTAAATTAGTTAATGATTCATGTGGTCACCTAGCCGGCGATCTTTTATTGAAAAATGTTGCGGACATTTTGCATTTAAAGGTGCGTAAAAGTGATGTACTAGCTCGTTTAGGTGGTGATGAGTTTGCTATTTTGATGGAGTACTGCTCATTAGAGCAGGCTAAAATGGTTGCTAATACGATCAGACAATTGATTCAAGATTATAAATTCATTTGGAAAAACCAAGCATTCTCGATTGGGGTTAGTATTGGGCTGGTGGTGATTAACCCCGAAACTGACAGCTTAGTGAAAGTGATGGGTTCGGCCGATGAAGCCTGTTATGCCGCCAAGGCGGCAGGCAGAAACCGGGTCCATATTTATCGCGAATCAGATCATGAAATCAGTCGCCGCCGTGGTGAAACAGAGTGGGTCAGGCGCATAAAGCAAGCGGTTGTCGAACATCAATTTTGTTTATACGCTCAGAAAATTTGCCCGGTAGATCCCAACAGTGATATCAAGCCAAGTTATGAATTACTATTACGCTTGCGTGATAATGATTCGGTGGTATTGCCTGACTCATTTTTCCCGGCTGCCGAGCGTTTTAATCTGGCGACTAGAATCGATGAATGGGTTATTGCCGCTGCCTTTCGTTGGCTGGCGAGTCCGGCCAGTCGCATTGATCAAATGAGCCATTGTGCGATTAATTTATCCGGTCAGTCGCTTAGTGATGAAGACTTTTTGGAGTATGTGGTGTTTCAGATTGAACGGCTTGAGGTGCCTGCCGATAAAATTTGCTTTGAAATCACCGAAACGGCTGCTATTTCTAATATGGCTGGCGCAGTGCGGTTTATTAACGAATTTAAACAGCGGGGTTGTCTGTTTGCGCTCGATGACTTTGGCAGTGGGGTTTCGTCGTTTGGCTATTTGAAAAACTTGCCAGTAGATTTTGTAAAAATTGACGGTTGTTTTGTTTCTGACATGGTTGAAGATCCGATTGATTACGCGATGGTCCGGTCAATTAACGAGATTGCTCACGTGATGAACAAGCAGACGATTGCCGAATATGTTGAAAGTGAACAAATCTTAGAATGTTTGCAAGACATCGGAGTCGATTTTGCGCAAGGCCATCACATTGGTCGGCCGCAGTATATCGGCTAATTTAATCGCTAATAAGCGCCGTGGTAACGGCGCTTATTTTCACCATACCAATGGCTTAAAAGCTGGCCAGCATGCCTGCTGGAATTAAATCATTTAATATCGCTTGTTTTAATAAGCTGCTTGCACGTTCGATATCTGGTGCGAAGTATCGATCTTTATCATAAAAATCAACTTCTTCACGTAAAATCAATTTAGCCTGTTCAATTTTAGCCGACGACAACAGCGGCGCTCTAAAATCCATGCCTTGAGCCGCAGCGAGGTACTCAACCGCTAAAACACCACGGGTATTTTCACTCATGTAACGTAAGCGGCGGGCCGCATAAGTGGCCATTGAAACATGGTCTTCTTGATTGGCACTGGTCGGTAAGCTATCAACTGACGCCGGATGCGCTAACGATTTATTTTCACTGGCTAATGCGGCACTGGTTACTTGCGCAATCATAAAGCCAGAATTAATTCCGCCATTGTCGACTAAAAATGAAGGCAAGTTACTGATGCTTTTATCAATCAATAACGCCATACGCCGCTCCGATAATGAACCAATTTCTGCAATGACTAACGCCAAGTTGTCGGCCGCAAAGGCGACTGGTTCAGCATGGAAGTTACCACCAGAAATAATATCACCTTCGTCGGCAAACACGAGTGGATTATCGGTTACCCCGTTGGCTTCAACGTGTAAGACTGATGCGGCAAAGCGAATTTGTGCTAAACAAGCGCCCATGACTTGCGGCTGACAGCGCAGACTGTAAGGGTCTTGCACTTTTTCGCAGTTAGCGTGTGAAGCGCTAATTTCAGTACTGTCGGTTAATAGTGAGCGATAAATGCTGGCGGCATCGATTTGGCCTTGTTGACCACGCACCTGATGAACTCGATCGTCGAATGGGCTGCGTGAGCCTAATGCTGCCTCTACGCTCATTGTGCCTATAACACTGGCACTGGCATATAAATCTTCTGCGTTAAACAAGCCTTCAAGCGCTAGGGCGGTTGAGGCTTGGGTGCCGTTGAGCAAGGCTAGCCCTTCTTTGGCGATTAAGGTCATTGGCTCAAGACCTGCAATGGTCAAGCCTTCGTTGGCGCTAATAATTTCACCGTTATGACGTGCTTCACCTTCGCCAAGTAAAATCGCACTCATGTGTGCAAGTGGGGCTAAATCGCCCGATGCACCTACTGAGCCTTTTTCTGGCACACAGGGATATACTTGGGCGCTGACTAAACGCATTAAAGCCTCAATAACTACCAGTCGAATACCTGAATAACCACGCGCTAATGAATTTATTTTTAAGGTCATCATCAAACGAATCGTTTGATCGCTCATGTATTTACCGATGCCAGCCGAGTGTGATAGCACAATAGAACGTTGCAGTTCTTCCAATTTGTCTTTTGGAATACGGGTATTGGCCAGTAAACCAAAACCGGTGTTAATGCCATAAACGACCCGATCTTCGGCAATGATTTGCTGCACAACTGCGGCACTTTTTTCAATTGCGGCGATTGCACTTTGATCAAGACTAAGGGTCGTTGGATTACGGCTAATTTTGCGTAACTGACTCAGGCTCAGTTGACCCGGAGTAATTGTTAATTTATTCATTATTATTATCTACTTTATTGTTATGTGAGGCATTAATCATTGGTAGATCTAACCGTTGTTCGTGGGCACATTGACGAGCAATTTCGTAACCAGCATCGGCGTGGCGCATGACGCCGGTTGCTGGATCGTTCCACAGTACTCGGCTAATACGAGCGTCAGCCTCATCACTGCCATCGGCCACAATAACGACACCAGAGTGTTGACTAAAGCCCATGCCGACCCCACCACCGTGATGAAGTGAAACCCAAGTGGCACCACTGGCGGTATTAAGCAGCGCGTTGAGCAATGGCCAGTCTGATACCGCGTCAGAGCCATCGAGCATAGCTTCCGTTTCACGGTTTGGTGAGGCAACCGATCCTGAGTCGAGGTGGTCACGACCAATTACAATCGGCGCTGATAGTTCGCCAGTTTTAACCATTTCGTTAAAGGCTTGAGCTAAGCGCGCGCGGTCTTTGAGGCCGACCCAACAAATTCGCGCTGGCAACCCTTGAAACTGAATGCGCTCGCGAGCCATATCGAGCCAGTTATGTAGGTGTGGATTATCAGGAATTAGCTCTTTAACTTTTTGATCCGTTTTGTAAATATCTTCTGGGTCGCCAGACAAAGCAACCCAGCGGAATGGTCCGATGCCTTCGCAGAATAATGGTCGAACATAAGCAGGTACAAATCCGGGGAAATCAAACGCATTAAGTTCGCCAGCTTCATAGGCCATTTGACGAATGTTGTTGCCATAATCAACGGTCGGCGCGCCGCGTTTTTGCATTGCTAGCATTGCCGTCACCTGAACCGCCATCGATGCTTTAGCGGCTTTAACAACGCCAGCTTCGTCTAACTTACGCTGCTGCGCGGCGTATTCCATAGTCCAGCCCTGAGGCAGGTAACCATTAAGTGGGTCGTGAGCACTGGTTTGATCGGTTACGGCATCAGGGGTAATATTTTGTGCCACCAGTTCGCTATAAATATCGGCGGCATTGCCAAGTAAACCGACTGAGATAGCTTGACCTTGCTCGACCGCTTGATTAATTAAGGCTAAGGCTTGTTTGAGGCTAGTGGCTTTCTTGTCGACATAACCGGTTTCAATGCGGTAATCAATCCGGGTTTCATCAACATCGACCGCTAACATACAATAACCTGCCATCGTTGCTGCTAGTGGCTGTGCACCACCCATGCCGCCAAGGCCACCGGTTAAAATCCATTTGCCTTTGGCGTTGCCGTCGAAGTGCTGACGGGCCATTTCGACGAAGGTTTCGTAAGTGCCTTGAACGATGCCTTGCGAACCAATGTAAATCCAAGAACCGGCGGTCATTTGGCCGTACATCATCAGCCCTTTACGGTCTAATTCGTTAAAATGTTCCCAGTTGGCCCAGTTCGGCACCAGATTAGAGTTGGCAATTAATACTCGAGGCGCGTTGCTGTGAGTTTTGAATACGCCTACCGGCTTACCTGATTGTACTAATAGCGTTTCATCGTCTTCAAGCCGCTGCAGGGTCTCGATTATTTTGTCATAACTGGCCCAATCGCGTGCAGCCCGGCCAATGCCGCCGTAAACGACTAGCGATTGTGGGTGTTCGGCCACCATCGGATCGAGATTATTCATTAACATGCGCATTGGCGCCTCGGTTAACCAGCTTTTACAGCTTAAAGTAGTACCAGTTGGCGCGTGGATGACGCGGCTATTATCAATGCGATTATCAGTAGTCATTACGGGCGATCCTCGGTTTATTTAGGGGGATTAGCAACATTAAAGCGGCCGCCTAATCTAAAGCGACTGCTGGGATGAATTAAGCGGGCAAAGCTAACCACGCCTTTGGAGCTGAATGTACGACGTTTTATTTCTAAGCAGGGCTCATGCTCGGCCAAGTCGAGATGCGCAATTACAGTGGCGTCTGGCATCGTCGCTTCAATAATATGCTCGGCTTCGGTCAATGGCGCAGCCATGCTCAGTAACTCGTGCGGGGTAAATTGGGTGAAGTCGCTGGCCAGATAATTAGGCACTAGTGCCGGGTTAACATAGCGGTGCTCTAGCTGCACTGGACTGTCATTTTCTAAGTGGATTAGCGACGAGAAATAGACCGGGCTTTGTGGCTCGATACCTAGGGTGATCGCTAATTCTTGATCGGCTATTCGCTGCTCGACTAGCAGCACCTTGACGGAATAATGATGGCCGCGTTGGCGGATTTCGTCACTGATATTCTTTATTTCAAGCGCAGAAGATTGTGATTTTAAGGTCGCAACAAAGGTGCCTCGCCCTTGGCTTCGTACTAAAACACTTGCTTCACATAACTCAGTTAGCGCGCGGCGAGCGGTCATCCGGCTGCAGTCAAATTGTTGGGCTAGCGCATTTTCAGAGGGCACTTTAGAGTTTTCTGGCCAGGCGGAGGTTTCAACCTGACGGCAGATATACTGTTTTATTTGTTCGAACTTTGCAATGCTCATAATCGCTTAATGATTCGGTTATACTTGATGCTTTATAAAATGTCACATTCAACTTGTATATACAAGTGCTGCAAGGTATTATTTTGCTATAACTTGCCATTAACCCAATGAGAGCTGTTTGATGTCAGTAATTTTTAAAGAAGAATACGATAGCGTCTGGCTTGATGTTAATTTGGCGACGATTAACGAAACCGATTACGGCATTATTGAGAATGGCGCTTTGCTGATCAAAGATGGAAAAATTGCTTGGCTTGGTCCGCGCAGTGAGCTGCCTGAGTTTGATGTTCTGGCCACCCCATTATATCAGGGCAAGGGCGGATGGATAACCCCTGGCCTAATCGATTGCCACAGTCACATTGTGTACGGCGGTAACCGTGCTAAAGAGTTTGAAATGCGCCTTGAAGGGGCAAGCTATCAAGAGATTGCTGCTGCTGGCGGCGGCATTATTTCAACCGTTAAAGCGACCCGAGCTGCCGATCGTGAAACCTTATATGTCAGTGCCAAAAATAGATTAAACGCCTTAATGGCGGAAGGTGTTACCACGGTCGAAATAAAATCAGGTTATGGCTTAGATACCGAAACAGAAGTTAAAATGCTTGAAATTGCCCGGATGCTAGGTGAGCACCACCCCGTTGAAATAACAACAACTTTTCTTGGCGCCCATGCGTTGCCGCCTGAATATAAAGATAATAGCGATGGTTATATTGATTTAGTCTGTGGCGAAATGATCGAGCGGGTTGTTAGCGAAAACCTTGCCGATGCAGTTGATGTTTTTTGTGAATCTGTCGGCTTTAATCTGGCGCAAACTAAACGCGTTTTTGAAGCGGCCCAAAAACATAATTTACCGGTTAAGCTGCATAGCGAGCAACTGTCTAATCTTGGCGGTGCGGCATTAGCGGCAGGTTTTAAGGCATTGTCGGTCGATCATATTGAATACCTTGACGAGGCGGGTGTGCAAGCGATCGCCGCGGCTGGTACCGTGGCGGTAGTATTGCCTGGTGCCTATTATTTTTTGCGTGAAACCCAGCAGCCACCGTTTGAATTATTGCGAAAATACCAAGTGCCGATGGCGATCGCCACCGATACTAATCCCGGATCATCGCCGATTTGTTCACTGCAATTGATGTTAAATATGGCGTGCACTTTGTTTCGAATGACTCCTTACGAAGCGTTGGCAGGTGTGACGCTTAATGCGGCAAAAGCACTAGGCATTAGTGATAAAGTTGGTCGGTTAGCGGTTGGCATGCAGGCTGACTTTGTGATGTGGGATATTACTCATCCAGCCGAGTTGTCGTATCAATATGGGGTTAATCCTTGTTTGCAGGTGGTAAAAAAAGGCGAACTTATTCGTCAGTAATTCTAGCTTTTACAAGGGCTTAATATAGAACATTTTATTATTACTAAGTGGTCGCTGTGCTGGCTGTTTTCGGCTAATATAGCTGTAAATAGCTGGTTAACTTGAGGTTTACGATGTTGCATTCATTTAAAGGTGCGCGCAATTTATTGAGTCTGTTCGATGAGCAACAGCGCTTACAATTATTAGCACATGCCAAAACTATTCACTTGGTTGCTAACCAAACATTGTTTAGTAAAGATGATCCTGCCGATAATTTTTATTTGGTCAATTCCGGTCAAATTAAGTTATTTAGAGTGACTGCCGGCGGTGATGAAAAGATTTTCCATTTGTTTGCTGCCGGAGGCTGGATTGCCGAAATGGCGATGTTTTTACCCTCACCTCATTATCCGATGAATGCTCAAGCTGAGGTCGCTAGCGAGTTGCTCGTGGTGAAGCGCGAGACTTTGTTAGGTATTGTTGAAAGCTCACCGAAGCTCGCCTGTCAATTACTGGGCTTTATGAGCACTAAAATTTTCTCGTTAGTCAATAATGTCGACAAGCTAACCTTTATTAACGCCAGTCAGCGCTTGGTGTTGCATCTTGGGCATTTATATCAAATGCAAGATGTCGGGCAAGATAGAGTGCAGTTGCAAGGGCCGAAGCGGGTGTTGGCGAGTCAGTTAAACATTACCCCTGAAACATTCTCACGGATTTTAGGTAAATTTAAGGTTCAGGGTTTTATCGAAGAGCAGGGTGATTACATCATTTTTCTCGATAAGGCGGCATTATGCGCTGAGGTAGAATTAACGCTCGAGATATTCCAGCGCTAAAAAAGCCAGCGTAAACGCTGGCTTAATTCAATCTCAGTAAAGTGCAATAAGCAGTTACTTAGATTTTGGGCTCTTCATTGACTTAAAGAACTCGTCATTAGTCTTGGTCATTGCCAAACGGTCAATGATAAATTCAGCCGCTTCAACTTCACCCATTGGGTGAACTATCTTACGAATAATCCAATTCTTTTGCAGTTCGTCAGCCTTAGTTAATAACTCTTCACGACGAGTACCAGAGCGGGTAATGTCGATAGCTGGGTAAACGCGACGTTCTGCAATCTTACGGCTTAAGTGCAGTTCCATGTTACCGGTGCCTTTAAACTCTTCATAGATAACTTCATCCATTTTTGAGCCGGTATCAACTAGCGCAGTAGCGATAATGGTTAAGCTGCCACCTTCTTCAATGTTACGAGCCGCACCAAAGAAACGCTTTGGACGGTGTAATGCATTGGCGTCAACACCACCGGTAAGTACTTTACCAGATGATGGAATAACGGTGTTATAAGCACGTGCTAGACGAGTAATAGAGTCAAGTAAGATGACAACATCTTTCTTGTGCTCAACGATGCTTTTGGCTTTTTCGATAACCATTTCAGCAACTTGCACGTGGCGACTTGCTGGTTCATCGAAGGTTGAAGCGATAACTTCGCCTTTAACCAGACGACGCATTTCCGTTACTTCTTCCGGACGCTCATCAATTAGCAATACCATTAGGTGTGCTTCTGGATTGTTGGTCGCAATTGACTGGGCGATGCTTTGCAGCAACATTGTTTTACCAGCTTTTGGCGGCGCCACAATCAAACCACGTTGACCTTTACCGATTGGTGCCGACAAATCAATGATTCGGGCAGTTAAATCTTCGGTACTGCCGTTACCACGTTCTAAACGAAAACGTTCAGTTGGGTGAATAGCGGTTAAGTTTTCAAATAAGATTTTGTTACGCGAGTTTTCTGGCGTATCAAAGTTAACTTCACGAACTTTTAACAGCGCAAAATAACGTTCACCGTCTTTAGGTGGACGGATTTTACCAGCGATAGTATCACCAGTACGCATGCTAAAGCGGCGAATTTGGCTTGGTGAAACATAAATATCATCCGGGCCAGCCAAGTAAGATGCGTCGGCACTACGTAAAAAGCCGAAGCCGTCTTGAAGAATTTCTAAAACGCCGTCGCCGAAGATGTCTTCTCCGCTTTTAGCGTGTGCTTTTAAAATAGCAAAAAGAACATCTTGTTTACGGGCACGGGCTAAATGATCTAGTCCTTTCGATGCAGCAATTTCGAAAAGCTCAGACATTGTCTTTTGCTTTAGTTCGGTTAAATTCATATTTGAAGGGTCTTTGTAAA
The DNA here is from genome assembly GCA_013214945.1 of Gammaproteobacteria bacterium. Taxonomy (NCBI): domain Bacteria; kingdom Pseudomonadati; phylum Pseudomonadota; class Gammaproteobacteria; species Gammaproteobacteria bacterium. Next base: position 58,553 of record JABSRT010000005.1, on the reverse strand, counting down.
AAGTCGCTTTGACTTATTAAAATAATGAGTAAGTGAAGTGTCAAACAAGAAATCGTTTGGCATGGTCGAAGTATATATCGCCCAACAAATTATCACCAATAGCAGGCGGGGTAAAGCAATAAAGGCATATTTTTAATTAAACATGCCTTTATCTGTGGTCGAGATTAGATATTTGCTTCAATAAACTCAATTAGCTGAGTTTTTGATAATGCGCCTACTTTAGTCGCTGCAACGTTACCGTCTTTGAATAACAGTAAAGTTGGGATACCGCGAATACCGTATTTTGGTGCAGTATCTGAGTTTTGGTCAACATTAAGCTTGCCAATAACTAGCTTATCAGCGAAATCTTGAGCTACTTCATCAAGAATTGGCGCAATCATTTTACAAGGTCCGCACCACTCAGCCCAGAAGTCAACAAGAACAGGAAGTTCAGATTTTAATACATCTTGTTCAAAGCTACTGTCTGAAAGCTGAATAATTGTGTTGCTCATGGTTTTCTCCGTGGAATTATATTTAAGCAGAGGAAATGATCCTCTTGATATATGGCAATATGAGGGCTACTCAGCGAATGTTCAACCCCTAAATTTAATTTTAATCGATATAACGCAATCAGGCTGTGTTCTTTGTTACAAGACCTGATATGCTAACGGGATGAAAAATACTCACTTAACAGATACTAAATTTGAGCAGTTTGATCTGGCTGACTCGTTAAAAAGCGCCTTACAATCAGTTGGCTATACTCAGTGTACGCCAATTCAAGCTCAGAGCTTACCTGTTCTGTTGCAGGGTAAGGATATTGCTGGGCAGGCGCAAACAGGCACCGGAAAAACCTTAGCTTTTCTGGTTGCAACCTTTAACCATCTTTTAAAAACTCCAGCGCCAGAGGCAAAAAAGCCGAATCAAGTCCGTGCGGTTATTATGGCGCCAACGCGAGAGTTGGCGATTCAAATCCATAAAGATGCGATGCCACTAGCTGAGGCCACTGGCCTGAAATTAGCCTTAGTTTATGGCGGCGATGCTTATGACAAGCAAATTGCAGAAATCGAAGCTGGTGCTGATATTGTGGTGGCTACCACTGGGCGCTTAATTGATTTCATGAAGAAAGGTGTGATTGATTTACGCCATGTTCAGGTTGCGGTATTAGATGAAGCCGATCGGATGTTTGATTTAGGCTTTATTAAGGATATCCGATATATATTCCGCCGGATGCCAGAAGCGTCTGAACGTTTAAATATGTTATTTTCTGCGACCTTATCTTATAAGGTGCGAGAGCTTGCTTATGACAACATGAGCGATCCGGTCCATATTGAAATTGAACCTGAGCAAAAAACCTCAGCTAATATCAGCGAAGAAATATTCTACCCGTCTAATGAAGACAAAATTCCACTGTTGCTGACTTTAATGGAAGAAGAATGGCCTGATAAAGCGATTGTTTTTTCTAACATGAAATATCGTTGTGAAGAAGTTTGGGGTTATTTAGCGGCCGATGGTCATCGGGTTGGCTTGCTAACTGGCGATGTGCCACAGAAGAAGCGGCTTAAGATTTTAGAACAATTTACCTGTGGTGAACTCGATATTTTAGTGGCGACTGATGTCGCGGCGCGTGGTTTGCACATTGCTAATGTGACTCACGTCTTTAACTTCGATTTGCCAGACGATGCGCAAGATTATGTTCATCGTATTGGTCGAACAGGCAGAGCCGGTGCATCAGGTTTATCTATTAGCTTTGCTTGTGAACAGTTTGCCCTTAATTTACCCGCGATTGAAGAATATATTGCGCACCAAATTCCTGTTAGCAATTATGAGCAAGACTCATTGCTAACAGATATTAAGCCGCCAAAGAAACAGCAGCGACCACCACGTAAAGATGGTGCTGGCTCAAGCTTTAATAAACGCCATAAAGGCCCAAGAGATCAACATAAGCGTGATCACCATCGCGGGCGCCAAGCTTCATAATTGAATCTGCCGAGCAAACATCTGTTTGCTCGACGTTAGATCCTGCAGTCGTTGTGTAAAATTAAGGAGTGCTCTTTGGCGTCGTCAGATAACCTTTTTGCCATTGTAGATTTAGGATCAAATAGTTTTCATATGTTGGTGGTGCAAGATATTGCTGGCACACCACGCGTTATCACTAAAGTTAAGCGCAAGGTTCGGCTAGCAGCAGGGCTCGATCAAGATAACCACCTCGAATTAGTGGCGATGGAGCGAGGCTGGCAATGTTTGGCATTGTTTGCTGAGCGATTAACTCATATCCCAATGACTCAAATTAAAGTGGTCGCGACTGCTACATTACGCTTGGCGACCAATGCAGAGCAATTTTGTCAGCGTGGTCAGCAGATCCTTGGTTTACCAATCAATATTATTAGCGGCGAACATGAAGCTGAGCTTATTTACCACGGCATGGCAGTGACTAGTGGTGGCGAAGGAAAACGCCTGATTGTTGATATTGGCGGTGCCAGTACCGAATTGATTCTGGGTCAGCAATTCTCACCGATAGTATTAAACAGCTTAAATATGGGTTGTGTTACTTGGCTTGATCGCTATTTTAGTGATGGTAAGTTATCTCAATACAACTTTGAGCAAGCCATAGCGGGTGCTAACTATGTCTTAGCACCCGTTTTACCAGACTATCTCGCACACCAATGGCAGCTTTCATTGGGCGCTTCAGGCTCAGTGCAGGCGGTGCAAGAGGTTTTAAGTGCCCAAGGCTTAAATGAGTTAATTACCCTCGAGAAATTAGAACTGCTCATGACTCAAACCATTGCGTGCGAAGACCTAGCATCGTTAAGCTTGGTCGGACTTAGCGTTGAGCGCCAGCCTGTTTTTGCCAGTGGTCTAGCTATTCTGATCAGCCTGTTTCGTCAGCTCGATTTAAAATCGATGCAGGCATCTGGCGGCGCGTTACGGGAAGGGGTCATTGCCCAATTACTTGGTCAGCAGCAGGTTAAAGATTTAAAGTTGGCGACTGCGACTAAGCTGCAACAGCAGTTTTTGGTTGATCAAAAACAGGCTGATCACGTGGTTAAAGTTGTAGCTAACCTCGCAACTCAAGTCGAGCCTTACTGGCAGGTAACGCGTCATGACGGCAACGCGCTATTACAATGCAGTGCGATGTTACATGAAGTGGGTGTCAGTATTAATTACGCCAAGGCCAACTGCCACGGTCATTATCTGATAAACCACAGTCCGATGACGGGTTTCTGTAGCGGTAAAAAGTCATTAGTGAGTGCGTTAATTGCAAATTACAAAAATCCAATCAATGATGGCTACTTGTCGCAGCAAACTTGGCTGCCATTAGAGCAAGCTGCGCGTTTGGCCACATTATTGCGACTGGCGGTTATTATCAGCGGTCGTTATCAAGGAGGCCGTGTTAAAGACATTGGTTTAAGCGTGGTTAATGCCAAGCTGCAAATTAATTTAAACCAAGATCTGGCGCAATCGTCGCCTTTATTAGTGGCTGATTTACGCCAAGAAATAGCAGACAACGAGCTCGTTGAGATGGCCTTAGTTATAAACTAATTGCTCGCGGTATGTTATTTGGTTCGCCGTTCTAAAGCCGAAATTAAACATTGTGTTTAATTTCGGCTTTTTTGTTGACTCAAATTTAAATTAGGTTAATATTTGGCTATCTAGACGTCTATACGTCTTCTGTTTTTTCTAGGGGAAAATCGTGGCTATTGACCATGCACAACATATTGAATCATTTAACCAGTTACCAAGCGATTTGAAAGATAAGCTTGGTGTTTCTTTTGAATTTTTTCCACCTTCAACCCCGCAGATGGAACAGACGTTATGGCGCAGTATTAAACGACTTGAAAGTCTCGATCCTAAATTTGTTTCGGTGACGTACGGCGCTAATAGTGGGGTGCGTGATCGGACCCATAGCGTGATCTCGAAAATTCAACAGCAAACTAAGTTAGTTGCTGCGCCGCATTTGACGTGTATTGACGCCACTGGCGCTGAGTTAGATCAATTAGCGAAAGATTATTGGCGCCAAGGCATTAAAAGTATTGTTGCATTGCGCGGTGATGTGCCGGCTGATGCTAAAACAGCGCCACAAATTTATGCCGCAGATTTGGTGGCTCGATTAAAGCGCGTGGCTGATTTTGATATTTCGGTTGCCGCTTATCCCGAAACCCACCCTGATGCGCGCAGTGCTCAGGCTGATATTATTAATTTGAAGCGTAAAATCGATGCTGGCGCTAACCGTGCGATCACCCAGTTTTTCTTTGACGCCGATACTTTTTTGCGTTTTAGAGATCGGACTCTTGCCGCTGGCATCGATGTTGATATTATTCCAGGTATTTTACCTGTTACTAATTTTAATCAGCTCAAGAAATTTGCTGGCTTTACCAATGTAGCTATTCCACCATGGATGCATCAGCTTTACAGCGGGCTTGAAACAGATCAAACAACTCGCAACATGATCGCTGCCAGTCATTCGATTGATTTGGTGAAGGTTTTAGCTAAAGAGGGGGTGCAAGACTTCCACTTTTATACCCTTAATCGTGCTGAGCTTAGTTATGCTATTTGTCATGCGATTGGGGTGCGGCCGACATCTTCACCGGTTCAGCTGAGTAACGCTGTTGCCTAAGGCCCCATGACCGCTAAAGGTTCTGGCTAGTTAATAACACTTTCTGTTTAAAGAGCTTCTCTGGTTAAGGACTCTTGCTTGCTAAAGGCTCTTGTTCGCTAAGGGCTCCTGCGGGCAAAGGGCTATTGCTGCTTAAACCAGTCCATTAAATCCGGGTGGTTATAGCGGTAACCAAGTTTGTTAGCCGTTATCGCGCCGTCAACTAACTTGCTTTGCTCGCCACCTTTCGCCACAAATTGCGGTACTGTTAATGCCAGTTGACTGGCACCTTGCTGATGAAATTCACGGCGGGTTGGGTGGCTTGGCGCGCAGCCAAGATGGATTCTGCCCCAGCTATTTTGCATAATAATTTGCTCGATTAAGCCAATGCAATCTTGTTGATGGATCATGTTAACTACTGCCTCAGGATTACTGATATCGACCTTCCCTGCCAAAAACTTGCCTGGATGGCGCCCTGGGCCAAATAGTCCAGCAAGTCGTAATACGCTGTGACAACCGGATCCTTTGATTAATAAGGCTTGCTCAAAGTCGGCCATCGCCTGTGCTGAGTCTGAGGTAGGTACCGTGGCTGTTGATTCTGTCACTATTCCAGATTGTTGACCATAAACACCGGTCGAACTAATGAATAAAATATGGCTGATATTATTAGCGTCGGCTAGTTTAACTAATTGTTGCAGTTGATATAAATAATCAGCCTGCTGGCGCTGTGGCGGCACAACAATAATCATGATATCGAAGGTTGGAAGGGCTGATATTCGCCCTGTTAAGTGTGGATCGTTGGCGTTTAACTTTATTAATGCTGGCGTGGTGCCGCCGAGCCGAATAACTTTTTTATCGCAGGTTGTGGTCGCTGTTACTTGATGCCCTGCAAGCGTTAAGTATTGCGCCAGTGGCCAACCGAGCCAGCCACTACCAATAATCAGGATATTTTTGTTCATAAATAGAGTACCAATAATAGATTTCAGGTATTTATGCAATAATGTTGCATAAATACCCATATGTGGTTATATTTAGGTATCTGGCCATTGTGCCTTACCTTTTAAGATTAGCACACGACCAATGATTCAAGTTATTTCATCATATCATGCAACACCCTCGCGACGACGATAGCCGATAAGTTATCAACCGTCGGCCATTCTATTATCGGCCAAAACTCTTTATTAAATAAATTAAGTGAATGAATTCTATGATTAATATTGCCATTATTGGTGCCAGCGGTTATACGGGTGCTCAAATGTGCCAATTGCTTGATGCCCAGACAAAAATTAAAGTTACCGGTTTGTATGTTTCGCAAGGTAGTGAGGATAAAGATAAGTGGCTGTGTGAACTTTATCCACAATTTTCAGGGTTATTTGATTATCAATTGCAAGGTTTGAGTCCGCAAGCTATTAGTGAGATCAGTACGCAATGTGACGCTGTCGTGTTGGCGACCAGTCATGAAGTTAGTCATCAGTTGGCGCAGCAATTTCACCAAGCGGGTTTAAGTGTTTTTGATTTGTCTGGTGCTTATCGTTTTAGCGATGCTAGCTATATTTCACAATATTATGGATTTGAACATCAGCACCCTGAGTTACTAACTCAGGCGGTATATGGCCTAGCAGAATGGAATAGTGAGCAAATTAAAGCCAGCAAGATGATTGCGGTGCCAGGCTGTTATCCAACAGCTTCTTTATTAGCGCTTAAACCATTATTTGAAGCTGGATTACTCGACTCAAATCAGTGGCCTGTGATCAATGCGGTGAGCGGCGTGACTGGAGCGGGGCGTAAAGCGTCGATGGTTAATAGCTTTTGTGAGGTCAGCTTGACCCCTTATGGTGTATTGGGCCATCGTCATCAACCGGAAATAACCACTCAGCTAGGTTGTCCGGTGATCTTTACTCCACATCTAGGTAATTTCAAACGGGGAATCTTGGCGACAATTACGGTTAAGGTTAAGCCTGAAGTTGATCTAGAAGCGGTCAAAAATGCATATCAGGTTTATGATGATAAACCTATGGTGAGAATGCGCGAGCCACAGTGGCCTAAAATCGACCAAGTTGCGGGCACGCCATTTTGTGATATTGGCTGGAAGCTTGATCCCGATAGTGGGCATTTAGTGGTGGTCTCGGCGATTGATAATTTACTCAAAGGTGCCGCAGCTCAAGGTCTGCAATGCATCATGATTCATTTTGGCTTGGAGGCATAATGGCAAAGCAACCTTTAGTATTAAAAGTTGGTGGTGCTTTATTGGAGTCACCAGTGGCGCAAGCCGAGCTTTTTGCCGTGATAGCTAAAATTATGGCCAGCGGAATTCAGGTTGTACTGGTTCATGGTGGCGGCTGTTTGGTTGAGCAATGGCTTGAGCAGGCCAATATGGTCAGTCAAAAAATAGAAGGTTTGCGGGTAACGCCAGCCTCACAGATTGAACTGGTCACGGGTGCATTGGCTGGCGCGGCCAACAAAAAACTGGTGGCGACGGCGAAAGTAAATCAGTTAAATGCAGTTGGTTTGAGTTTAGCCGACGGTGACATGGTGGTAGCTCAACAAATTGATCAAAAATTCGGTCAGGTCGGCCAATGTACGCCCTTAGCTGATACCTTACTAACCACCTTAATGGCTAAAAACTATCTGGTGATTATCAGTTCAATTGCGAGCGACGCCAGTGGACAATTGCTTAATGTTAATGCCGATCAAGCAGCGCAAGTCATTGCCCACTTATTGCACGCTAAACTTATTTTGTTGTCAGATGTACCTGGAGTATTAGATGGTGACAAACAATTAATTACGAGTCTTAATCAGGCGCAAGCGCAAGTGCTGGTTGAGCAAGGGGTGATTCTCGGTGGCATGAAAGTTAAAGTAGATGCTGCCTTTGCAACCGCCCAGCAGTTAAATGATTCGATCGTGATTGCGAGCTGGAAAACACCGCAGCAATTATTAGCCCTTATTGATGGCAGCCCTTGTGGCACTACAATTACCGCCACTACGCTTTAGCAAAGAGAAGATACGGATATGGAAAAATTACAGCACTTTTTAACCTTAAAAGATTTAAGCCAACAACAATTTCTAGCGTTGATCGAATTGGCTAAACAGGTAAAAACTAACCCAGCTAATTACAGTCAAGCGCTGGCCGGAAAAAGTTTAGTGACGTTATACGAAAAACCGTCGCTGCGTACTCGCGTTAGTTTTGATATTGGCATTGCCAAGCTTGGTGGTCACTCGGTCTATTTAGATCAAAATAATGGTGCGGTTGGCGTGCGTGAGTCAATCGCCGATTTTGCAAAAAACATATCATGTTGGGCCGACGGTATTGTCGCCAGAACGTTCAGCCATAGCACGGTTGAAGGGCTGGCTGAGTTTGGTAGCGTGCCAGTGATTAACTCGTTAAGCGATATGTATCATCCGTGTCAGGCGTTGGCCGATTTTTTAGCGTTAGCGGAAAAGTTTGATGATTTAAGTCAGGTTAAATTAGTGTATGTTGGCGATGGTAACAATGTAACGCATTCGCTAATGATCGCCGCCGCATTAGTTGGCGCACAGATGGTGGTTATTTGTCCTGAAGGCCATTTCCCCGACGGTAAAGTGGTGCAAGATACACAACAGCTAGCACAGCAGCACGGCGGCTCATTGCTGCTTTCAACCGATATCGCTGATGCCAAAGGGGCACAAGCTATTTACACTGATACCTGGATTTCAATGGGCGATGATGTTGACTATCAAGATATTGCCGCTAAATTCGCGCCTTATCAGATTAATGAAGCGTTGATGGCAACCCTTAATGTTGAATATTTTATGCATTGTCAGCCGGCTCATATTGGGCAAGAAGTGACGCAGCAAGTATTTGATGGTACTAATTCGTTAGTTTTATTACAGGCTGAAAATAGAATGCACGCGCAAAACGCAGTGCTTATTACATTATTAGCCGACTAGCGCTGGCATTAACGCCAACACCAGATAAATTAATAGTTGCAGCGCGGGTTCGCGCGTTGCAATATGAAATAAAATAGTAATACGTGAGGAATAACAATGGCAGCACTATGGGGCGGACGGTTTTCGCAAGCGGCAGACGAGAGATTTAAATCTTTTAACGATTCTTTAAGATTCGATTACCGGTTGGCTAAACAAGATATTATTGGCTCAATTAGTTGGTCTCGAGCATTACAGCAAGTAAACGTATTAACGGCTGATGAGCAGCAACGTATAGAAGCGGCGCTTAACGAGCTTGGTGAAGCGGTTGTTAAAGATCCTAAACAGATTTTGCAAAGTGATGCCGAAGATATTCATAGTTGGGTTGAAATCCAATTAATTGCCAAGGTCGGTGATTTGGGCAAAAAACTCCATACTGGCCGTAGCCGTAATGATCAGGTCGCGACTGATTTAAAACTGTGGTGCAAAGAGCAAGCTGTTGAGTTATCAGAGTTGTTGGTTAAACTGCAGCAAGCGCTGCTTGATCTGGCTGTTCGTGAGCAAGGCACTGTGATGCCAGGGTATACTCACTTGCAACGCGCCCAGCCGATTAGCTTTGGCCATTGGTGTTTAGCCTATGTTGAAATGTTTGATCGTGACTTGAGCAGAATGCGTGATACCGCTGAGCGTCTTGATCGGTGCCCATTAGGTTCTGGTGCATTAGCCGGTACGGCTTACCCAATCGATCGCCATGCATTGGCTCGTGATTTGGGATTTAAACGTGCAACTCAAAACAGTCTAGATTCAGTATCTGATCGTGATCATGTGGTTGAGCTGTTAGCCGATGCCAGCATTTCAATGATGCACTTGTCGCGTATGGCAGAAGATTTAATTTTCTATAACTCGGGTGAAGCTGGTTTTATTGAATTAGCTGACAATGTTACCTCTGGATCATCGCTGATGCCCCAGAAGAAAAACCCTGATGCCTTGGAGCTAATACGCGGTAAAACTGGCCGAGTTTTTGGTGCTTTAAGCGGCATGATGATGACACTTAAGGCATTGCCATTAGCGTATAACAAAGACATGCAAGAAGACAAAGAAGGCCTGTTTGATGCACTTGATAACTGGGGCGATTGTTTAGCAATGGCTGCGTTAGTGCTAGAAGGCTTGCAAACGAATAAAGCAACAATGTTAGCTGCTGCTCAGCAAGGTTATGCCAATTCAACTGAATTAGCTGATTATCTAGTATCTAAAGATATTCCGTTTAGAGAGGCGCACCATATTGTCGGTGAAGTAGTCGTCGCTGCAATTGCCAAGCAGTTACCATTAGAAGATTTTACCTTAGAGCAACTCAAAGAGTTTTCAGCGGTGATTGAAGCCGATGTTTACCAGCATTTAACCATTGATGCATGTTTGGCTAAACGTGAGGTGCTTGGTGGCACATCATTGGCGAGTGTGATGTCGGCTCTTGATCGTCGTAATGTGATCAGCGAAGAATTCACTTCACCGGCAGTGGTCGGCGGTACGGCCGATGGCCAAGTCCAGCATGCCATGGGCACAATGCAGCAACGCTTAAATGCCAGTAAAGCGCAGTTAATGAATGTACGCCATGCCAGGTTGTCAGATGTTGATGCGATTGAGACGATGATTAAAGCTTGGTCGGAGGCTGGTGAGTGTTTGCCGCGCGATCGATTTGATATCGTTAATAGTATTTTAGATTTCTCGGTCGCCGAAAATGAACAAGAACAAGTTGTTGGCTGTGCGTCGTTATATATTTACGGTACTGGTTTAGCTGAAATTCGCTCTTTGGGTATTAATGTTGATAGCCAGGGTTATGGTCAAGGCAAGGCGTTAATCGACCATATGGTTGCTCGGGCGAGTGAGTTAGGATTTGAACGAGTGATTGTATTTACTCATGTGCCTGAGATGTTCACTAAGTTAGGTTTTAGCGAAGTCGCCCGCGACTCATTGCCTGACAATGTGGTTCAAGACTGTCAAGGTTGCCCTGATAAACTTGAGTGTGATGAAGTGGCAATGGCGTTTGCACTTAATTAGGCTCTAGTTTTACAATAGAAAGGCGATGCCCAATGGGCATCGCCTTTTTTGTTTGCCCAGCAAAGCTGGCAAACCCGTCCGCTTGAAAGAAAGCGGAGTCACCCTGACTAAGGGGAAGATAATCTGAATGACAAGGGCGTCACTGGCTAACGGTGGGGTCTGAAGGAAGTCATAGGAAATTAGATGTACACAACTAACCGTAACCTGTTTCGGCGGCATTGGTGGGTAAGCGTCCAAAATAGCGCGAAGCCCAATACTTAGTCAGACCAATGGCGTGTTTGAGGGTGGAATATCTAATAGGGAGCCAGTGCATTAACTGGGGAAGCCTGACATCAGTTCCAGCCATACGCTGGAAGCATCAGTTCAAGGAGTGATCCGAGACTCATGTTGGTGTGAGGTGGCAGATGAACCCGTAGTAGTGAGCAAGGCTAGGCCGATGAAAGCCAGTAATGGTGTGGAGGGTAAAACCAAGCCGACCATCAGCAATGTGTTTGATGGAATTAGTTTGCGCCAAAAACGTTAATTAATTGCGAAGGGGTGAAGTATTCTTTAAGCGTATGAAAAGCGTTAAGTTGACGTTGTAGGTTCAAAAGTATTCCGACGGGAATAAGCCATAAGCGACGGCCAAGCAGGAATGTGGATGCTGAGAGTTGAGGGCTGAACATGGGAGTAGTTGAGATTATTTAGGTAGATTGTCAATTGACTAGAACGCCTAATGACTTAGTGAAATAATCCCACGATGACGACAATGAAACGAGTGGACATACCGCAAGCAAAGGCAGTTTAATGACGATTTATTACAGCTTGTATAGTGAGTTGCTTAATCTCAACAAGCTATATGTTGGATTTAACAAGGTAAAGCGCGCCAACGGAGCAGCCGGAATAGATGGGCAGTCCATAGGTGCGTTCGCCGAAAATCTAGCAATAAACCTGAAACAACTGCAACTTGAACTGCAAACCAAGCAATATCGAGCACAACCAGTTCGGCGGGTAGAAATACCTAAAGACGATGGTGGTGTCAGGTTGTTAGGTATCCCCGCAGTGAGAGACCGGATAGTTCAACAAGCATTACTGAACATTCTCCAGCCTCTCTTCGATCCAGATTTTCACCCATCGAGCTATGGGCACAGACCGAAACGAAGTTGTCATGACGCCATCAGTAAAGCGACGATGTTTATAAGAGAATATCAACGCCAATGGGTGGTCGATATGGATTTATCGAAGTGTTTTGACTTACTCGACCATGAGTTAATCATCAAGAGTGTCAGACGCCGGGTGATAGATGGCAGTATTTTGAAGCTGATTAGTCAGTTTTTGAAAAGCGGAGTCATGGTCGGTGAACAGTGGGAAGTGAGCGAAAAAGGGAGTCCGCAAGGTGGCGTGATTAGTCCCTTGTTGGCTAATATTTACCTTGATGCGTTCGATCAAGAGATGAAGAAGCGAAATCACCGAATAGTGAGATATGCTGATGATATTTTGATTTTATGCAGTAGCGAGCAAGCGGCAATGAATGCGTTGGCTAAAGCGACCCAAATACTAGAGCAAGACTTGAAGTTAACAGTCAATCAGAAGAAAACTCACATCGCACATAGTGTTGATGGTGTTAAATTCTTGGGGGTTGAAATAGGTAGCCGATATACTCGGATACAAGCCTCGAAGCTCAAAGGCTTTAAACAGAAAGTTAAGCAGTTAACCAAACGCAATGGTGGCATCAACTTGGAAGAGGTCATAAAACGACTAAATCCAGTAGTTCGTGGTTTTGTTAATTATTTTAGTATTGCGAATTGCCAGCGAAAGCTAAAAGAGCTAGCCGGATGGATAAGAAGACGATTACGGGCGATACAGCTGAAGCTGTGGAAAAAGCCGTCAAGGCTACATCGACGACTAAAGCAGTTGCATCATAAACCGCCATTTAAGTTCATCAAGATGAACTCATGGCGAAATTCAAATAGCCCGTTATCAAGTTTTTCAATGCCAAATAGCTGGTTTATAACGCTTGGTTTATTTTCGCCAGAAGACGTTGTAACAGGATGGCTTGTCTCACCAATCTATTTAAGAAATTAGTGATATGTGAAGAATACATGAGCCGTATACGAGGTCCGTACGTACGGTTCTGTGAGAGGGATGAGGCGAAAGCCTCACCCTACTCGATATTTGCACTAGGCTGATACGTTAGCTAAGTTCGATAAACTCGATATCAGTAGCCGTAGGTGCGGGTTTAATCTCTGGCTGGTCAAATGCTTGATCGCCTTCACTGCTGGCCGTGCCGGTGGCGATATTTTTAAAGTCATGCAATTTGTGATCGGCTAAATGACTCGGCGTGATATTTTGCATCGCGGTGAACATTGACTCTAAGCGGCCAGGGAATTTGCTGTTCCAGTCTTGCAACATGCCTTTAATCGCTTGGCGCTGTAAATTGTCTTGAGAACCACAAAGATTACACGGAATGATCGGGAATTTTTTAAGCGCTGAAAAGGTGACTAAATCAGCTTCGACACAGTAGGCGAGGGGCCTAATCACAATGTGCTCGCCATTATCACTGCATAATTTTGCAGGCATCGACTTAATTTTACCGCCGTAAAACATATTTAGAAATAAGGTTTCTAACATGTCATCACGGTGATGGCCTAAGGCAATTTTGGTGGCGCCAATCTCTTTAGCAGTGCGATATAAGATACCACGACGCATTCTTGAGCATAACGAGCAAGTAGTTTTGCCCGGCGCAATTTTATCGATAACTATCGAATACGTATCTTCTTCGACAATCAGGTATTCCACTCCGATAGATTCAAGGTAAGCAGGTAAGATATGCTCTGGAAAACCCGGTTGTTTTTGGTCTAAATTAACCGCAATAATGTCGAAGTGGATTGGCGCGCGTTTTTTCATGGTTAACAGGATATCAAGCATCGCATAGCTGTCTTTGCCACCTGATAAACAGACCATGACTTTATCGCCATCTTCAATCATCGCAAAATCACTAATGGCTTTGCCGACGTTGCGGGTGAGTTTACGCTCTATTTTCTTTAGCTTGACTTTATCTTGCTCAGACAATTGTTGGTCCATGAAATTCTCGATCTTACTACGATAAAAAAGGCCGCCATTATAGGCGACCTGATGCTCACAACATAGTATTTTTTGTTCTGGCAGCTGTGACTTAAAACCGATGGGATTTAAGTCACAGCATATATAACCTATTCCTTACTAATTTCGCTTTTTAAGCCCATATACAAACTAACGCATAACGCTAGCAGTACCACAGTAAAGGGCAAGCCAGTGGAAACGGCCATTGCCTGTAACGCGCCCAGTGCTTCAGAGCCACCGACTAACAGCAAGACAATGGCTACGATACCTTCAAATGAGCACCAAAAGACTTTTTGAGAAACAGGTGCGTTTTCTTTGCCACCGGCAGTAATAGAATCTATGACCAGTGAACCAGAGTCAGATGACGTGATAAAAAATACCAACACTAACACTATGCCGATCAGTGAAAGTAAGCTCGACAATGGAAAGTCCTGGACCATCACGAACAATTTCAACTCTTGGGCTGCACTTGCAACCGGAGCGCTGCTGTCTGCGATCACTTGTGAAATTGCGGTGCCGCCAAACGCGCCCATCCAAACGATGCCTAATAGGGTAGGTACTAATACAACACAGAGGATAAATTCACGCACGGTACGACCCTTTGATACTCTAGCGATGAACATTCCGACAAATGGAGACCAAGAAATCCACCAAGCCCAGTAAAATGAAGTCCAGCCTTGAGAAAAGTTAGCATCTTCTCGGCCAAAGGGCATCGACAGCGGGATGACTGATTGGACATAGCTTAAGCCACCGCTGAAAATAGTATTGAGGATATCTCCAGTCGGGCCCATCACAATGATAAAAGTAAGTAATACCAGTGCCAGACCCATATTGAGTTCAGATAGCAGCTTAACCCCACCATCTAAACCACGTACCACCGAGCAAATAGCAATAGAGGTAATCACAGCGATCAATAACACCGTGGCAAATGAGCCCGTGCCCCAGCCAAACAAAAAGTTAAAGCCAGAAAGCGCCTGAGTGGTGCCAAACCCTAAGGAAGTGGTCAAGCCAAATAAGGTTGCAAATACGGCTAGAATATCTATTACGTGGCCCCAAAATCCCCAGACTTTCTCTCCCAGTAATGGATAAAATGCTGAACGCAACGTCAGCGGCAACTTACGATTATAAGTGAAAAAGGCCAGGGCCAGCCCAACCACCGCGTAAATTGCCCACGGGTGTAATCCCCAGTGGAAAATTGTCGCTGCCATTGCCAGATCTCGTGCTGCCTCTTGGTCGCCGATGGCTGCGCCAAGTGGGGCCCAATCGGTTCTAAGACCTGTGGTCGCGTCTAGTGCAATTCCGCCCATTGAAGAGCTAAAATGTGACATTGGCTCTGAAACGCCGAAAAACATTAGGCCGATGCCCATGCCTGCGGCGAACAACATCGAGAACCAGCCGATATAGCCAAATTCGGGCTTCGCATCCTTGCCACCTAAGCGGACCTTACCCAGTGGTGTTACCACCAAAATGACACAAAATAGTACGAAAATATTGGCGGAGAGTAAAAAGAACCAGTCAAAAGTGCTGGTGATAGCAGGTCGCAGCCAACCAAAAAACTCAGCGGCTTGCTCTTTAAACATTAACGATAAAAGGACAAATGCGACCACTGATATCCCTGAGATAAAAAACACAGGGTTGTGAATATCTAAACCAAAGGGGGTAATATTATCTTGTCCAATCCGGTATTTTGTTTCTGTTTCTTTTTCTTTACCATCATTCATAGTAACGTTCCTCGTTATTATTATCATGCAGCGAGATTTGTTAGCAGACTGCATCATCTATTAACGGTTAAAAAAATGGATTTAGCAATGTCTTAAAATGATATAACTAATTAGTGTCGTTAAAGTACAATTAAAGCGCGTAATTTATGGTGGTAATTGACCTGGACGGTTTTTGACCGAATAATTGTGAATTATTGAAGAATGAATTTATGGAATTAGATTTAACGACTATTATTTCTGATCAAAATCAAGCGTAATCCACAGTTTCACTATTGATAATTATACGATTATTTCGTTTTGCCATTAAATAATAATTAACTGCACCAGCAAAGGCCGCCTTTGGGGCGACTCTGTGCTAATACAACGACAGGGTGTTTTATGGTTGCAGCGGTGATATAAAACCTGCTGGTTTAACCGCCAATAAATCGCAGTGTAATTGGTCGATAACATGCTCAGCAGTATTGCCGATAAACGCTGCTGACAGGCCAGTACGACCGATAGTGCCAATGATGAGTAATTCAACATCGAGCTCTTGCGCGATAGCTGGAATAACATCTTCGGCTAAACCTTCTTCGGTAATGCAATTGCTTTTATCTAGGCCAAATTTTAGGGCGATTTTTTCCATGGCCTCAAGGTGCAGTTTACGCACTGAGCTGTTGTATTCATTGAGATTAAATTCTGGAATTTCTATTGCAATATTAACCGGAGTGCCAGGATAACCATTAACCAGTTTTACGTTACCCGAGACTACCTTTGCAATGTCCGTCGCATGTTGAATCACCTTATTATTAAGATCAATATGGGCTTCATCTTCACTAATCGCGTTAACGGCGGTCAAGATGATGCCACCTTCGGGCCAAGCATGCTCCTTAACCAATAAAACGTCACAGGGTGATTTTCGCAATAAGTGCCAATCGGTAGGCGTGAATATCACCGACTTTATTTTGCCGTGGTTATGGGTTGATTTAACTAAAAGATCAACATCATGCTCGAAAACATGACTAATAATCGCTTCAAATGGACGGTTGTGCCACGTAACAGTACTTTCAATTGTTAGGTCGCTATACTTTTCAATTAATTGATCTACCCAAGTTTGTTGCTGGCCGATAACCCCTTGGCGCATTGCTTCTCGTTCATCAGCGGAAAGCATAGAAGTCATTTCGTACGAGAGATCGTAAATACATAAAATAAGAGAGATTTTTGCCCCGTAACTGCGTGCTAGGTAGGCGGCACGGTCAAGACTGGGTTGATGTTCGGTCGTTGGGTCGACCACGACTAATATATTTTTATATTCCATCATAATTCACTACTTATGTTATTGATTAATCGGCTGTTAAATCACAGAGTTAAGAAATAATACAACTAGATCCTACTTTAGTTTATATCAAGAATTAGCCTTAAAAACAAGCGCTATACATTCGTTATTAGTTACTATAGTCCATAAAAAAGCCCATCAGGAGATGGGCTTAAAGATAAATGATAAAAACAGCTTAGACAGACGCTTTACTGCCGCTGGCTTGTTCGAGTGCCAGCTGATCTAAGATGGTAATGTATTTACCTTGCACTGAAATAATATCGCTCTTTTGAAAACGACCCAGTAAACGAGAAATCGTTTCAACGGTTAAACCAAGGTAATTACCAATGTCGCCTCGGGTCATGGTTAAGCGGAATTCTTTAGAAGAAAAACCTCGCTCACCTTGACGCTGGCCTAAACTGTGCAAAAAGGTCGCTAAACGCTCTTCGGCGCTACGTTTACTTAATAACAGCAACATGGTTTGGTCATTGAGGATTTCATCACTCATTAAGCGCATCATTTGTTGGCGTAATCTTGGCATCCGACCCGATAATGAATCAATCGTGTCATAAGGGATTTCACAAATCATTGAGGTTTCTAGCGCAATCGAGAAGCTTTGATGCTGCTTGCGGCCTATGCTGTCAAAGCCAATAATATCACCGGATAAATTAAATGAAGTAACTTGTTCATGACCATCGGCTGACAAGGTATAGCTTTTAAAGCTGCCAGAACGGATAGCAAATAGAGATTGCAATTCTTGGCCAGCACTACAGACCAAATCACCTTTTTGAATTGGTTTTTTGCGCTCGATGATATTGTCTAATTGACCCATTTCCGTATCATTGAGGCTAAAAGGAATGCACAAATCCGCCATACTACAGCTTTGGCAATGAATTGAATTGGTTCCGTGGCAGGGTTTTGAGCTCATTTATCTGAATAATCCGTCATTTTACGTGTATAAAACCGATATTAACATTAAAATTTAATCTGAACCAGATCAAAGGCTAAATCAGTAGTGCAGTAGAATAGATCATCTTTAAGCCGTAAATAATTATTACGAGCGCACCCACGCTGCGAAATAGGCGGTGATTAAGTAGGCTGGCTAATTGTTGCGAGAATACCCCGATAGCTAACATGGCTGGCAAGGTACCTAAACCAAACCCGAGCATAATCAAAGCCCCAGCGGTTGGACTAGCACTGGCAGCAGCCCAAGTCAGCGTGCTGTAAACCAGGCCGCAGGGTAACCAACCCCAAATCATGCCAAAAGGCAATGCGGCAAAAGGGTGCTTAAACGGAATAAAATGTTTAGCCCAGGGCGAGATAAACTGCCAGCCGCGTTTACCAATTAATTCAACCTTAGTCAGGCCATTAAACCAGCGTCCGATGTACAGCCCCAGCAACACTAACATGGTGCCTGCGGCTAATTGCATTAGCTGCAAGATAACATGTGATTTTAAGGCAAAAAATTGGACGCTAAAACCGATTAAAGCGCCTGCTGTACAATAACTTAAAATTCGGCCGCAGTTATAACTTAACAGATAGGGCAGTTTAAATCGCAGGTTAATGCGATGATGAATTGGGATGTTTGCTGAGAACACCCCGACAATACCGCCACACATGCTTAAGCAATGACCACCGCCTAAGAAACCGACCACCAGAGCGGCAAAAAAATCATAACCAGCCATGGTTACTTGTGGTCTGTGTCGTTGGTTTTCACACTCTGGTTTACCGACGTATCGTTGCTATTTTTTGTGGCAACGTTGGCCGTCACTTTAGCCGGCCAACGTTGCGGTTGATCATCATCAAATAAAATATTGGCACCTTGACGGTCAAGATCATCAAACTGCTGACTTTTTATCGCCCAAAAGAAAAACCAAATTGCCACTGCAATAATAATTAAGGCCATCGGGATTAACAGTAACAAGATATTCATTTTTTGCCTTTTAATAATCGAAGCGAGTTAGTGACTACTATCACTGAACTCAGTGACATGCCAAGTGCTGCCAAATAAGGAGGTAACAGGCCAACGATTGCAAAAGGCACCGCAATTAAGTTGTAACCAATTGCCCAACCAAAATTTTGCTTAATAATACGTTTGACCCGATGCGCTAGGCCAATCGCAATAGCGACTTTGGCTAAATCATCGTGTAATAATACAATATCAGCGCTTGATTTCGCAATATCGGCCCCGGTGCCCATGGCAAATGACAGGTGCGCGCCAGCAAGCACCGGCGCATCATTAACCCCGTCGCCAAACATCGCGACAATGGCGCCGTTTTGTTGTTGTTCGCTAAGGTAGGCTAGTTTTTGCTCGGGCGTTTGGCCTTTAACTAAATGGTCGATTTTAAGCACGTTGGCCACAAAATCACCATGCATTGAATTGTCGCCGGTTAACAGGGTAGTGGTGATGCCACGAGCCGTTAAATACTCGATTAACGCTTTACTTTGCGGGCGGATTTGGTCGCTTAAGCGCACGCTTGCGACTAGTTGGCCATCGCAGCTAAGGTAAATAACGACGCTGTGGTCATCCGACTGCTCGATGGGCTTAACACCGGCATATTGAGCACTGCCAAGCAGGTAGTTTTGGCCATTAATGGTGCCACTGATGCCGCCACCTGATTTCGCACTACATTGAGTGGCCAGATAGCTCTGATCAAAATGTTCGCTAAAAGCGGTTGCAATAGGGTGCTGCGAATTAGCCTCTAGGGCGGCACATAGGGCTAAAACGTGCTGTTGGTCCAATGCTGAATCGACTGCGTTGATGGTAAATTCGCCGGTGGTCAGGGTACCTGTTTTATCAAAGCAGACATGATTAACCTGGGTTAATGCATCAAAGGCATCGCCCGAGCGAAGCAAAATAGCCTGCCGGCTGATAGTCGCTGAGGCGCAGGTATAAGCCGAGGGTGTTGCTAACGATAATGCACAAGGGCAGGTCGCAACCAGCACGGCTAATGCTATCCAAAATGCTTGATCAGAACCGGCCAAAGACCAGCCTATATAGGTTAAACCCGCTAATACAAGGATCGCCAGCACCACATATTGGGCAAGTGAGTCGGCCAGTGAAGCCAGTTTAGGCTTGGTTTGCGCTGCTTGCTCTTGCAGCTTGATAATCTGTGAAATTAAGCGTTCGCTAGCGCCGCAGCTAACCTCGATGGTTAACGGACTCTCAATATTTTCACTGCTAGCAAAAACGGTATCGCCGACAGTTTTAGCCACTGGCATCGATTCACCCGTGAGAATTGCTTCTGAAGTTTGAGAGGTGCCACTAATAATGATCCCGTCAGCGGCAATAACTTGTCCGGGTTTGGCCAAAATGATATCACCGGGCTGCAGCAAACGTGCAGGCACGGTTTGTGTTTGACCGTCGACCAGCTGCAATGCAGTGCTCGGAATTAATTTAAATAAATTACTGCTGGTTTGTGAGGCTTTTTTCTTGGCGCGTTGCTCAATAAAACGCCCTAACAGTAGAAAAAATGCAAACATTGAAACGGACTCAAAGTACACTTCGCCGCTTTTGTTGATTGTCGCGATCACACTGGCGCCAAAAGCCAATAATATTGCCAATGATACTGGCACATCCATATTTAGCCGGCGGGCAGCTAGCGCACTAAGCGCGTTGCGATAAAAGGGGAGCGCGCAATAACAGACCACGGGTGTAACAATGATTAAGCTGATCCAACGAAAATAATTGGTAAAACCGACGCTTAAGCTGCCTAACACATCAAAATATACGGCCATCGCAAACATCATTACTTGCATGGTGGCGAGCCCAGCGATGACCATTTTTCTTAAATAGGCATTCGCGGTGGCTACTTCGTGTAATTCGGCACTGTCAACCTGAAACGGGTAAGCTTTATAACCCACTTTGGCCACTTCAAATAGAATGGTCGACAGCTTTAACTGTTGATCGTCCCAGCTGACACTTAAACGTGAAGTGGTGGTATTGACGTTGCTTTGCAACAGTCCAGGTAATTGAGCGAGCTGGCGCTCGATTAACCACGCACAGGCGGCGCAGCTAACATTTTCGACCGTTAAGGTAATTTCGTTATGATCACTATGGACATCAACAAACTCTTGCTGCAATTCCTTAATGTCATAACTATAAAGTTCACTCAGTTGCTCTGGCACCAGATCCTTGGCTTGAGTGCCTTTTTCACTGCGTAAGCGGTAGTAACTGACTAACCCGTTATCAACTATCGACTGGGCCACGGCTTGACAGCCATGACAACACATGAGGCGTGTTTGTTGATCTATTTCGACGGTTAATTCAAGTGCTGGCGTTACGGGCTCACCGCAGTGGTAGCAATCTTGTTCAGTCAAATTTTGTGACGAACTAGATTGCGACGACAGAGTCTGAGACGACATCATTAATTACGATCGAAAGAGTCGAGCAGGGTAGCAAACTTAGACGGGAACATATCAACGGTTTGAATGCGCCACTCACCATCAAATGATTCAAGCTGAATGGTCCATTTGCCGTTAACTTCACTCGGAATATCAGCTCGGTAGACACTGTTGGCATCGGCGGTAATTAACATGTCAAAATCTTTGGCTTTTTGAGTACGATGAATAAAGTGCAAACGCAGCGCGCTTTGCTGTGGCTCGCCAAAGGTTTGTTCTAATACCAAGGTGTCAGCATTAACGGTTAGTCTGAACTTTAATGCCAAGCGAAACGCGTTATCAAGTCGGGTTAAATCGACATTAATCGCTTTGCCTTTTTTATAATAATCTTCAACCACCATGTCGGGCTTATTGTCGATTGCAATAAATAAGGTGGTGACACTGGCGGTAACAGCAGACAGCGGCAAGAAAATGAGTACCCAAGGCCAAAATTGTTTGTACCAAGGTTCAATAGTTTTTTCCACAACAACTCCAAAAATAAATTTATTCCAGTTAAATCAACAAGCAAGGTATAAGCAGCAAGCTTAACTACAATAAACTTTTGTGACTAACAGTTTGAGATAAGGCGACCAATAGGTGATGACTATTGATGGTTGCCAGTGATGATTTAGCTATTTTGTTGCGCCAATATAAAAGGCTCCGCATCAGCGGAGCCTTTTTGTAAGATTTACGTTGGTTATTTATTTGATAAGCTATAAACGTAAGCAGAGATTACGTGAACTTTATCATGACCAAGAATATCTTTCCAAGCTGGCATCATGCCAATTCGACCATTAGTAACCGAATCAGTAATTGCGCGCTCAGAGCCACCATATAACCAGATGTTATCGGTTAAGTTAGGTGCGCCCATGGCGTAAGAACCAGTACCATCAACACCGTGACAACCGGCACAAATACCAAACTTAGCTTTACCTGCCGTCGCGTCTTTGGCGTTAACTTTACGACCACCTAAACTACGAACATAAGCAACAACTTCTTTAACGCCTTGTTCGCCGCCAAGTGCCGCAGACCAAGATGCCATCGCTGTGCTGTTACGCCCATGCATGATAGTTTCTTTGATCTTGTCAACACTGCCGCCGTGCAACCAATCGTTATCAGTTAGGTTAGGGAAACCACGCTGACCACGGGCATCACTGCCGTGACACTGAGAACAATTTTGAATAAATAGGCGTTGACCTACTTTAATTGCTTCAGGATCTTTCGCTAGCTCGTCGATAGGCTTAGCAGCATAGGCTGCAAAGATTGGGTCATAACGTTCTTTAGCCATGGTTATTTCCATGTCATATTGAACATATGCGCCTTTTTCTTTTGAGGCGATGACAGCGGCTCTAGAATCAGCAAGTGAATAAATTTCTTTATTCGCGCTTTTCCATTGCCAAGGACCTTCATAATTTGCAACACCGTATAGTGCTAGGTAACCCAAGCCCCATACAATTGAGATTGCAAACATGTATGTCCACCACTTTGGAAGTGGGTTGTTCATTTCGATAATGCCATCGAAGGTATGAGGCATTTCTTTGCCTTCCTCACCCATCGTATCAACGATAACCATGCGTAAGATATACGCACAGCCAAAGATAACGATTAGGGCGCCACCGATAATCCATGCACTCCAGAAGTTACTCATTTGGACTCTTCTCCTGATTTTTTAGCTATGTTGTCAACTTGCTCGTCAGCAAACACGTAGTTTGCTGCTTCATCAAACGCTTTCTTACGGCGAGAGCTATAAGCCCAGCTATAAATACCGATAAACAAAACCAGCATTCCCACTGTAACTAAGCCTCGAAATGTAGCGTAATCCATAGCAAATCCTATTTTAAGTGGGTGCCAAGTGACTGAAGGTACGCAATAAGCGCTTGAAGCTCAGTTTTGCCTTTAACAGCATCTTTAGCACCTGCAAGATCAGCATCGGTGTATGGAACGTCGAAATAGTCACGGAATATCGTTAGCTTTTTCTCGGTTAGTTCACCGTCTAATACGGTTGTTTCTAACCAAGGGAAGCCCGGCATATTCGACTCTGGCACTACAGCGCGCGGATCATTAAGATGCGCTACGTGCCATGCGTCGCTATAACGACCACCAACACGAGCCAAATCAGGACCAGTACGCTTAGAACCCCATAAGAATGGGTGATCCCATACCGACTCACCCGCTAATGAGTAATGACCATAACGTTCAGTTTCGTGACGGAACGGACGGATCATTTGTGAGTGACATTGCACACAACCTTCGCGAATGTAAATATCACGGCCTTCAAACTGCAGGGCAGTATAGGGCTTCATATTTTTCATCGGCGTATTGGTTTCTGACAAAAATAGCTGTGGTGTGATTTCAACTAACGTACCAAAACTAATGGCAACAATAGCTAATAGACCCAGAAGACCAGCATTTTTTTCAACAAGTTCGTGATTGAATTTTTTAAACATTGCTTAACTCTCCTACGCTTGGTTAAAATCAGTTCTTGCATCAGATGCAGTCACTGTTTTAAAGACGTTATAGGCCATGATAAACATACCTGCTAAGAAGAATGCACCACCAATGGCACGCATTAAGTAGAAAGGTTTTGACGCCTGTAAACTTTCAACGAAGCTATAAGTAAGGGTACCGTCGGCGTTAACCGCACTCCACATCAACCCTTGCATTACACCAGAGATCCACATTGCAACTATGTATAATACCGTACCAATTGTTGCCAACCAGAAATGGGTGTTAATCAGCTTAGTGCTGTACATATCGGTTTTGCCCCATAGACGCGGGATCATGTGATATAACGCACCAACAGAAACCATCGCTACCCAACCAAGTGCACCAGAGTGTACGTGACCGATAGTCCAGTCAGTGTAGTGTGATAAGGCGTTGACGGTTTTAATAGCCATCATCGGGCCTTCGAACGTTGACATACCGTAGAACGATAGTGAAACGATCAAGAAACGTAAGATAGGATCTGTTCTTAATTTATGCCAAGCACCAGATAAGGTCATTATCCCGTTAATCATGCCACCCCAAGAAGGCGCAAACAGGATAATCGACATAACCATGCCGACTGTTTGAGTCCAGTCTGGTAATGCAGTGTAATGAAGGTGGTGAGAACCGGCCCAAATGTACAATGCAATCAATGCCCAAAAGTGAACAATCGACAAACGGTAAGAGTAAACAGGACGTTCAGCTTGTTTAGGAACGAAGTAATACATCATACCTAGGAAGCCAGCTGTCAGTAGGAAACCTACGGCATTGTGACCATACCACCACTGAACGATAGCATCTGTCGCGCCGCCGTATGCAGAATAAGATTTCATCCAATCAACAGGAATCGCAGCACTGTTAACGATGTGTAAAACAGCAACCACTAAAATGAACGCACCATAAAACCAGTTAGCCACATAGATATGTGAGGTTTTACGGATCATTAATGTCCCGAAGAAGTTTATCGCATAACTAACCCACACAATGGTGATTAGAATATCAATTGGCCATTCTAATTCAGCGTATTCTTTTGACGAGGTATAACCCAGTGGCAAAGAGATTACGGCACAGACAATAACAGCCATCCAACCATAAAAGGTGAAGCTAGCGAGCTTGTCGCTAAATAACCTAGTTTGACAGGTACGTTGGACAACATAATAAGACGTTGCAAAAAGGGCGCTTGTACCAAAACCGAAAATAACGGCGTTAGTATGAAGCGGTCGTAAACGGCTAAAGGTTAGCCAGGGTGTATCGAAATTTAATTGTGGCCAGTATAACTGTGATGCTATTAATACACCGACTGCCATGCCAAATATGCCCAAAAGTACCGTGGCAATTGCGAATTGGCGAACAACAGTGTAGTTATAATCAGCACTTGATGGACTTGTGTGAGTCATCTTCAGGCTTCCATTGCTTACATTTGCTTGTTAAACCTAGCCATAAATGGCTAGTAAATACCTGTTCAGTATTACTGAACAGACCCAGTGCCTGATTCATTTTTTTGAAGCTAAGAATCATAGCGCCATTATCATACGATAATAGGGCGCTATTGTAGCTTGATTTGGATCAAAGTTGAAATTTGATAAATGTCATTTTGTTAAATAATTAAAAAAAACATTGTGTAATGACCAATTAATAAACCATTTAATAAGAATAAAATTAAAACTAGGCTACAATGGGCTAACTTAAATAAAAAATCGTTGCGATGAAAAAAATACTCCCCCTAATTTTTACTGGTTGGTTTTTAATGGCGAGTTCGGTGGCGGCACATACCCACTCTCACACGCCGACTGCAACCGAGCAAGAAGCCGAAACTGCAATCATCGCCAGTTCATGTGATGTGTTCCCTGGTTGTCCATTGTCGTTATATGGCGATAAAGTCACGCTGGTTTTACCCGACGAGCTTTACGCTGAGCGTTTATTAGATATCTCGCTTGAATTTAAGCAACCCGTCACAGAGATTACCGCCCAGTTAGCTGGTGTATCGATGTATATGGGGAAAATACCGGTTATCTTCAGTAAGCAAGAGGCCGGTAATAGTTATCTGGCAAAAACCATTGTCGCACGATGTGGCTCGCACATGATGACATGGCGCTTGGCGGTGTCGTGGCTGCAAGACGGCATGCCGCACTATGGCTACCAGGATATTGTGGTTGCTAATCCGCCGTAACGTGTAGCTAGCGAATAATACGAGAGTAACTTGCCAATGCGCAGCGAACATGCCAATTTCAATGCATGTTCGCTGCGTCATAAAATGATACTATTTCATTTCATCTTATTTTAGCCGAGCCGAGTTACCTTGGTTAAGAGTAAGACTAGTTCCAATCGTCTTCCGCTTCGTCATACAGACCCGAGCTTAATGCTACTTGCTCAACCAGTTGGGCATATTCTGGCACCAAATCGTTGATTAGCTGATACATGAGCGGCGCAAACTCGTCGATCGTGCTCTGCTGTTGACTCGAGACCACAGCGTCGGCATTTTCATGATCAGCAAAGAAGGTTAGCGCCATAATCGCGAGCGAAAAACTTTCTAATAATTCTGACGAAAGCTCAGCCGATTCTAATAGTTTTTGCGAATAAAAGTTAAGCCCACAAGCAAACCCTAAACTCCATTCATGCAATGGATGACCGGCTAAAAAGTTGGCTTGGGCCAAGTCTGAATATTCAATATGGTCGGGCAAGGAAATACCGCTATCAAACATTTGATCGCTAATTTCGTTGTATAAAGTCGCTAAACTTAGGGTTATTTCATCCGGAAGGGTGTCGGTATTGTGATTAAATATCGTGCTTAACCACTGACTGACTTCGATTGGATCAGGGGATGCGATAACGGCAAAGAGATACCCTTTAACAGCGGTTAAACTTAACGTGCCGTTTGGTGATTTTTCAAGAAGCCAGCTATTGAGTTGCTGTTGTTGTAACGACGACAGTGCTTGCAAAGTATTTACCTAATTATTAAATGTCGAATATTACGTTAATATTACTCCTTTTTTAGCCTAGAACATACAGCCGATTAGTGGCAAAGTCAGTTTGACGGGAAATGGTTGAAACTTTCTGGAATAGCTAACAGATCAAAGCGCTATGCTTGTTTGCGATCAAAATTGCAGCGTTCAGGGCGAAATGTCGCCCCTCACATTGATTTTAATAAAAACAGCTTTTTAAAAAGGTCAGCGCTTGCTCTTCAACATCAGCTAACTCTTCATCAGCCAGTGCCACACCCTCGGCCAGTTTCACGGCTTCGTGTTGCGCTTTTGGATCAATGATATGACTGGCACGATGGCGAATAAAGTCTTCAACTTGGTTGTTCGCTATCGCGGTTTGGCATTTTACGCTAATCTCTTTAAGGTAATCTGCTGGTGACTGAGTCGAAGTCCATATTAATGACTCAAGCCAGTTTTGAGTATATTGCATTTCTCGTTGGTCAACGATGCCGTCAATTTCAACAAACAGAATAACCAAATCAACTAAGGCTTCACGTTGCTGCTGATCGACACAAACGCCCATATCAAAGTTGCTTAATAGCTTTTCGAAATTCATCAGTTTTCCCTATGACTTATTATTAGTGAAGCTATAACCTATCATAGGCAGTTGTTAAGTAAACCTAAATTAATACCAATCTAGGTAAGTAAGTGGTCTACTTTTTTATGAGTATAAATTGATTAGGACAAGGCATTTCTTTACGTATGTAGTTATTCTCCATAGAAAAGAAATAACGCAGTCATCATCTATTTAGACCATTAAAAATGATCAGGTACTTTGCTAGGTTGGTATAAGCGCACTTGGCGCAATCAAAATTGCGCTAACATGCTTTGCTGGTAGTCATCGGTGCTGACGCTAACATTACAGTCAGTTAATACTTGGTCCAATTGGGCTATTTTACGCTTGAGTGAATCGATGGTGATGGTATTGTCATCGAGCTGCCACAATTGCATTGATCCCTGATAGTAGAAATTGAGCGATACCATGGCGTCTGGATTGTGTTGCTGCACTTGCTGTTCTATTTTGGTTATTTTACGATTAATATAATTAAGCTGCTGCTTTAACAACCACACATAATATATTTCGGTCATTAGTGGGTGGTGTTTAAAGTGATTTAGTAGTGCCAAAATAGTCAAACCACCGATAATTACGCCAGCGACGTTTAAACTAAAATTATCGTCAAATTGGCTGCCTATTAACGCAATTAACAAGGTCGATATTAGTAACGCGATCAGCATAAAAGCGCCAACGACGGCGACTAGCAATAAGTTTAAGTTTTTACGGTAACGAGTTTTATTTATAGTACGAAGTTTCATGAGCGCTATTATCAAATGATGGACGGCGCACTTTATCACATTTAAGCCAAATTTTAGGATAAAACAGGTTAATTTATTCGGTCGAGTGGCGTATACTCGCCGCTTTTTATTATGAAGTGATCCGATTATGGCTAATTGTCAACTCACCGAGCAGCAACTTGAAATCATCCGTCGTCAACTTGGGCGCGAGCCTCGTGGCATTGTCAAAATTGCGGCTCAAACACCTGCAGGCATTCCGACTGTATTGCAAACCCGTTCGTTAGTGAATGACAAACCATTCCCAACCATGTTTTGGCTATGTTCTAAAGATTTACACAAAGCGATCGCAGAAATTGAAACGTCAGGCTGGACCAAAATGATTGAAGAGCGGATCATGCAAGACGAAGAGCTGCGACAGGCTTTTTATCGTAATCATCAACAATACGTTGCTGATCGCTGGCAAGCCATGGAACCAAGTGACCGTCAACGTCTTGAGGCGCTTGGTTTTATTAAGTTATTTGATCAGTATGGTATTGGTGGTATTTCGCAATGGGACAAAGTACGTTGCTTACACATGCAGTATGCCCATCATTTATGTGGTGATAACGTGATTGGCCAATTGATGGATCAAGAATTCGAGCTAAACACGCTTAAAATCGAAATTTAACGGCTCTGCGGTGCCAGACATCAGCACCGCATTCAATATTTATTTGTTGTCGGGAGAGTTGTAACCTGGCATTGACCAGCCCCATATTATCGCGGCGCTGCGCAGGCTGAAAGCCGCTAATACTCCGCCGATCACCGCGACATTCTCGCTAACATTAAGCCAATGTAAGCCCAAATAAACCGTCGCACCCACTACGGCATTGGTGACATAGAGTTCGCGCTGACTTAGTACCAAGTCATAACCGCAAATAATATCCCTGAAAATACCGCCAAATGTAGCGGTAATAACCCCAAGACAGACACAAATTAGTGGCGCAGCACCTTGCTGAACGGCTATTTGAGCCCCTGTGACACAAAAAAGCGATAGCCCAATGGCATCCATCCAGATCAGTGTTTTGGTCCGAGAAGCTAATTTAGGGACAATGTAATAGGTCATCGCTGATGCAATTAAACACAGTCCGACATAGGTAGCATCTTGCACCCAATACATCGGTAATTGTCCTAGCAGCACATCACGAGTGGTGCCACCACCAAGGCCGGTAACTGTGCCGATTAGCATAAATCCTAGGATATCCATATTCTTTCTCGCGGCATCGAGAGCACCAGATATCGCAAAAACCGCAATGCCAAATAAGCTGAGCCAGTTAACCACTAAGCTCAAATCTAACAGTTCAAACACGTTATTATTCACCATTAACTAAAGGGTTAAATATAACGAAAAAAACCTGAAAACACTAGATGTAAAGCTCTATTTGTAAATTTTGTTAGGGGCGGATTATGCTCAGGGGAAAACGGGTTACTAGAATGGTTGTTTGGTTACTGCAAGGTTAGTGGTATCTGTCGCGTAGCTAAGGCTTAAGTGTGATGATACTGAAAATAAAAGAATAGGGCTAAATAGTTATTACGCTATCTAGCCCTATTAGTATTGAATGCCTCTGTTAACTGCTATCAGACGCATCAGCTAATTATTTTGCTGCTTGAGCAAAAGATTGCTGAGAAGTTTCAACTAATTCTTTGATAATTTTTGAAGACTGTTCGTTCGCAGCACTAATAGCAGCAACGATTTCTTTATTAGAAGACGTTACCTGCTCAGTTACGCTTTTACCAAATTTCTCAGATAAGCTCTGAACATTTGCTAAGTCTTTTTGCTCTAACAATTGCTTGTTAAAATCTAAAGAACTAGCAATAAACTGGCTTACTAAACTGCTTTGTTGAGCCAGTGCTGTTTCAAGTACTTTAGCATTTGCTGTTAGTAGTTGAGTTGAAGGCTGAAACATCTTTTGAAGTTGTGCGTTAAAATCAGTCATTGTAATTTCCTTAGGGTTTAGAAAGTGGTTAATATTATTGTTGCGCTGCAACATTAGACCCAGTGTATGGGCTGGTTGATTTATAGTCAACTCTTTTTTTTGTGCGCTGCACCAATTTTAGGATTAACTTACTTTCTCTCAGGTATGACCGAAATTTTAACTATTTATTGTGGTCGTCTTCTTCTTCTTCTTTATCTTTGTCGTCGGTGGGGCCGGGTTTAAAAAATGCAGTTTGCATATTGCTCCACATCTTGAGGTTTTGCTGCGCCATCTCGGCAATATTATTGATTGGTACTTGTGTCGCTGACGAAAAGGCATCTTGCTGGCCGCTAAAGGCACTTAAGCTTTCTTCTAAGTATTGGCCAAATACGTTTTGGGCGTTACCACCATAAAAACGAATGAGATGGGCTAGCGAGTTTTCACTAAAGATAGGCTTACCCTGAGACTCTTCTTCCATAATAATTTGTAATAAAATCGCGCGGGTTAAGTCTTCAGCACTATTTGAGTCGATCACTTTGAACTTACAGCCTTGGATCACCAACTCTTTAACTTTGGTTAAGGTAATGTATTTGCTTTGTTCTGTGTCGTACAAACGTCGATTAGGATATTTCTTAATAATCCTCAACTCTGACATAGCTATTATCTCTTTTTTACTCAGTAACGCCCAGTTTACCTTCCAATGGTCAAAATACCAATGTAATTGGCGATGTTTAATACAATTTAGCCATTGAAACTGCTCACTTTTCTCGCGGGAAATTAATAAGATTAGATTATTGATTGATTTTTGGGCGTTTAAACGTGTAATATCAATCTATGTTGCGCTGCACAATTTTGTTATGCTTGTGATTAACTTGTATCCGGTAGTTGGCTCTCTATCATTAGCAGCGCGTTTTGTGCCCAGTGTAAGACTATGGCCAATTGATTGTTGAGGATGTTAAAATGTTATATCAAATGCAGCAAAACTATACAGCTGCTATTTCACCGCTTAATGTGTGGATGAAACAGTTAAAATCGATGTGTAATCAACCATGGTCACCGTTAAACTACAGCTTTGCTGGTAAAACGGTTGCAGCTGCTGCTGAGCTCGTTGAGCGCCATACCGGTGAATACGGCCAACCAGAATTTAATATTGATTTCGCCGATATCGATGGCAACAAAATTGCGATTAAAGAAGAGATAGCAGTAGCCAAACCTTATTGTAATTTAATTAATTTTAAACGAAACGGAAATTATGATCATCCTAAGGTGCTGCTTATTGCGCCGTTATCGGGCCATTATTCAACCCTGTTACGTGGCACGGTTGAGCATTTTATAAGTGATCACGATGTCTACATTACGAGTTGGATCAACGCTCGTGATGTGCCATTAAGTGATGGTGACTTCTCATTCGACGATTATATTACTTATGTGATGGAGTTTTGCCAGTTTTTAGGCGACGACTTCCATATTATTGCCGTGTGTCAGCCGACAGTGCCGACTATTGTCGCAACCTCGGTGATGGCACAGCAAAATGTCAGTTATCAGCCTAAATCAATCTCATTGCTTGGCGGCCCAGTTGATACCCGTGTTAGTCCTACCGAAGTTAATAACTACGCGGTCGACAAAGAGCTTGCATGGTTTGAAAAAAATGTGATTTGCACCGTGCCTGACAAGTTTGCCGGCGCTGGTCAGCGGGTTTATCCTGGCTTTATTCAATTGAGTGGTTTCATGAGTATGAATCTCGATAGCCATATCAATAAACACTTCTCCTTTTTTGGTGACTTAATCAAAGGCGATGGCGATAGTGCTGAAAATCACCGCCGCTTTTATAATGAATATCTTGCGGTAATGGACATGCCCGAGAAATTTTATCTCGATACGGTTAAGCATGTTTTTATTGAACATAATTTACCGAAAGGCGAAATGACATATCTCGGCAAGCTGGTTGATAGCACCGCAGTAACTAAAGTGGCGTTGCTCACTATTGAAGGTGAACATGATGATATTACTGGAGATGGCCAAACCCAGGCCGCGCATCAAATATTAAGTGCTATCCCAGCAGATAAAAAACATCATCATACGCAATCTGATGTTGGCCATTACGGTATCTTTAACGGTCGTCGCTTTAGGCAAGAGATTGGACCGATGATCAAGAAATTTATACAAGATCATAGTTAATACCTTAGTTAAAACGTTAGTTAAGTATTTGTTTAAGTATTTGTTTAAGTATTTGTTTAAGTATTTGTTTAAGTATTTGTTTAAGTAAGTAGTTTAGTCAAAAAGCGGGAGCATAATATGCCCCCGCTTTTTTGTGCTTAGTGTGTAGCCCTAGGACAAGTTGAAAAATCTGAGCTCAGTAACGTACCTAGAAAACAAACGATTAATAATACTAATTGCATTTAATAATTGACCACTTGTGCTAGTTTAAATCAACAATAAGGCTACCGCGTCCTGCTCGCGCCCCTTATCTACGTCCTGTAGACAACTGCGTACCTCTCAATCCCAATAGCCCGCTATTGGTCATTCGAGCGCCTT
The DNA here is from genome assembly GCA_013214945.1 of Gammaproteobacteria bacterium. Classification (NCBI taxonomy): domain Bacteria; kingdom Pseudomonadati; phylum Pseudomonadota; class Gammaproteobacteria; species Gammaproteobacteria bacterium. The sequence goes on along the minus strand of JABSRT010000005.1, from coordinate 26,301 downwards.
GTTCTTGCTGATTCCCCCTGCGCACAACAAGATCATATCTTTAATAAAATTGGTATAAGACCATGGTTAAGTGTGAGATGAAAAACACCAAATGATGTGCACAAAAAAGCCGGCTTGGAGTGCAAACCGGCTTCTTAAAAGCTGTTATAGCGATGTTAGGAATAACATCGCTATAACAAGATATTACTGGCTGAGATAAATATCTCGCTGGTTAGGTCATGTCATCAAGTTTTACTTTTACATAACGCCCTGGTGCCGGTTCTATTTCGGGGTAGTCGCTGCTGCCATAGCCCGGTGCAGCTACTTTTTTACCAGCCTGAGGTTTGATCCATGCATCCCAGTGGCTCCACCAAGAACCGTCTTGCTTAGTCGCAGACTCTAGCCATTGGTCGGCACCTTGACCTAAGGTGCCATTGGTCCAGAAATGGCGACGATTACGCGATACTGGGTTGATAACACCTGCAACATGACCGCTGGCGCCTAACACAAACTCAATATTACCGCTCATTAACTCAGTGCCGGCAAACGTGCTTTTCCATGGCGCAATATGATCACCAATGGTCGAGAGGAAATAACACGGAATATCAATTTTCGAGAGATCAATAGGTTCGTTACAAACCGTCAACTGATCTTTTTGACACAATTTATTGTTCAGGTACATTTCGGTAATGTAAAACTGATACATTTCATAAGGCAAGTTAGTTGAATCACCATTCCAATATAAAATATCAAATGGGGTAGGTTGCTTACCTTTAAGATAATTGTTTATCACATAAGACCAAATAAGATCGCGCGAACGCAGTAAATTAAACGCGGTGGCTAATTTACGGCCACTAAATACGCCGTCAGCTTTAGCTTCTGCTAACAACTTGTCTATTTGTGCTTTATCGATAAAGACTGATATTTCACCAGGATCTTTAAAATCGAGCATGGTAGTTAAGAAGGTCGCACTATTAATCGATTTATCCTTACGATTAGCCAGCACGCCGAGCGCAGTAGCGAGTAAAGTGCCGCCAACACACCAAGCTACCGCATTAATGTCTTTGCTATCACTGATGCTTTTTACGATATTAACCGCATTAATCACCCCTTGTTCAATATAATCGTCCCAATGGATATTGCCTTGCTCTTTAGTCGGATTAGCCCACGAAATTAAAAAGGTATTTTGATCCTGATTAACACAATAATTTACAAACGAATTGTGAGGCTGTAAATCCAGGATGTAATATTTATTAATGCATGGAGGAATAATTAACGTTGGCTTTTGGTGAACATTTTTACCTTGGGGTTTAAAGTGCAACAGTTGAAATAATTCATTTTCATAAACAACTGCTCCTTGGGTCACTGCGATGTTTTCTCCTAAGGTAAAGGCGCTTTCATCGGTCATGCTGATCCGTCCTTTTTCGACGTCTTCAACCAAGTTTTTTAAACCATTAACTAAGCTTTGACCATTGGTATCAATCGCTTCTTGAATAACTTCGGGGTTGGTTAAGGCAAAATTATCAGGAGACATTGCATCTGAGTATTGGCTAATAAAGAAATCTAACTGCGCTTGTTCATGATCTTCTAAGCCTGATTTACTGGCGGCATCAGCCAAAATGTTAGATGTCATGACATAAGATTTTTTAATGTAGTCAAAGATCTGGTTTTGAATATTTTGCAAAGCAGGCGGCTCTGCTAATGGCGTCGATTGCTGGCTTTGCTGGGATAGCAATTGATTCCATAGGTTCATTTGTTGCTGCTGAAATTCGACTACATTATTGAGCCATGCGGCCGGATCAGATAAATGCTGCTGAGAAAGCGCCATCCACTGTTGATTAAATTGGCTAAAAGCTTGTTGTGATTGCTCTGATGACAGGCTAGCGAGCATTTTATTTGTTTCGTTATTGATAAAAGTTAAAAATTCTTGATTGGTGGCGTTATCATCCATTACTACTTACTCCGTGTATTTAATGTCACAAAGCCACTTACCTTGAGATAAGTGACTTGCATAATATTAAACCAATGGTTTCATCAGCTTAATATTCTTGATCATTTTAGCGACTTTGGGTGATTGATTAATCTTAATACGATGGGGCTCATCATCACTTAGTTTACGCATTGCTGCTCGCTATTAATTGATTTTAGTCGTAGAACTTTTAGTCGGTTCGCTGGTCACTGGCTTCGATTTTTTTACCGTTGCGGTGTTCGCTTTAGCATTCACGCTCGGCTGTGTTTTAGCAACAACAGCAGCCGGGGTTGTGCTAGCTGATTTTTCAGTGACTGGCTTAGCGACTTGGGTTTTAGTGTCGGTCGCTTTACTTGGGACCGGTGCACTTGTTTTGACAGAACTTTCTGCTTTAACGACTTCCTTTACCGCAGTTTGCTTGCTAACAGCTTTAGCCGCTGTTGCTTTAGTTACTACAGGTTTGCTTACTGCAGGTTTAGTCGCTGCAGTTTTTTTACTTGCTGCTTTAGCGGGCGCTTTAGTTGTGCTTGGCTGTTGGGCCGGGCTGACATCTTCGGCAGTGTGGGTCTGGGGTGTTGGTTGCTCGAATAAGCTAGTAGCAAGTAACGAACTGGTGAAGGTATTTTGATAATTACTTTGGGCTTTAGCAAAACAGTCAGTAATAGCCGTCGAATATTGACTTAGTTGTTGTTGATAATCGCGCATATTACTTTGTTGTAATTCAAAAATTGTTTGGGGATCACCAGCGCTAAATAATTCACCCGACTGAGCAGAAGCTTGTTCAATCGAATTTAAAAATAATTGACTTTGGCTATTTAAGATATCGGTAAATAGGGTTTGAGTTATCTCACTCATCTGTGAAAGTGGATCTAAAAATGGCTGGTTCGAAGTCGTTTTAGCTGCGGTCATGACATATCCTTATTTAAAATTATCTCGGCTACTCGATATACGGGGCAATTGCTGCGTTGCAACATAGGAGGTTAACTTATGACTATTTTTTAATCATGTCAATGATTTTATTATCAGATAATACCAATTACCTTAAATTTATATTCTTGTTGTATCAGGAGATAATTAATTTAGGCAAGGTACGCAATTGATTCGACATGGGGTTCGATATAGGGGTGACATTAGGGGCAATGCATGAGTACTTTAACGAGTAATAACTAGCGATTAGGCGTGAGGGCAACGCTGACTAAATGGGCTTTATCAAGCACATGTGATCACTAAATTACAGAGATTGCTATGATAATGACTGAGCTGAGCTTAGTTGAATTTATCTCAAAAAAAAATGACGCCTAAGCGCCATTTTTGGAGATGTTGAACCGAGCTTAAAAAGCCGTAGTATCAGTAAATAAGCCAACTTTTAAATCTTTAGCGGTGTAGATCACACGACCATCCACTTCCATTACCGCATCAGCGACACCCATCACCAAACGGCGATTGATAACGCGCTTCATGCTGATTTTGTAAGTGACCTTTTTAGCGTCAGGCAGGACCTGGCCAGTAAACTTAACTTCACCCACACCCAGCGCACGGCCACGTCCCTTGCCGCCGACCCAACCAAGATAGAAACCGACTAGTTGCCACATTGCATCAAGACCAAGACAGCCCGGCATCACCGGATCACCTTTAAAGTGACAATCAAAAAACCATAAATCAGCATTAATATCTAATTCAGCAATAATTTGGCCTTTACCAAATTCACCGCCATCTTCAGTCATGCTGATAATGCGATCCATCATTAACATGTTATCTGCGGGTAGCTGTGGGTTACCCGGTCCGAACAATTCGCCACGGCTGCTTGCTTGTAAATCTTCTTTTGAAAAACTAGATTGTTTAGACATTGTATCGACCATTATTAAAATTTCGGATAGGTTAGCGAACAGTTGTACGCCAAACAACTCCGATGAGCTTACTAAAAGTCTTATTATTAATTAAATGCGACGATTTGTCTCTTTTATCGACTTAATTTAACCAATTTTTAACTTTTTCAAACCAAGAATGCTCACCAAGGTCAGGATTATGAATTTGTTCAATGCGCTGCTGAATTAATCCATACAATGATTTCGGGTCAAAATTGTCGTTTTTATCTAATACGCCAGCAGGCAATTCAAAACACAACTGGATCGCTTGATCTACGTGATCAATGGGATAAATAGTGAAATTGCCAGCAGCGACAGCATCAATAACTGGCTGACCTAAATTAAGATTAAAGCAATTGCTGGCCGGAATAATTACGCCTTGGTTGCCGTCGAGCGGATTAAGGGCACAGGTCTTAAAATAGCCATCAATCTTTTCATTAATGCCGCCAACGGCTAAAACATTACCGAACTGATCGATAGCGCCCGTTAATGCAATGCCTTGCAATAGTGGTTGTTTCGAAAATGCGGACAATAAACAGATTAAACTCGCTAATGCCGCACTGTCACCATCAATGCCTTGGTAAGACTGCTCGAATACGAGGTTAGCCGACAACGGGATTTCTTCCTCGAGCGCAAACTTCTGGTGTAAATAAGAGGTTAAAATAGCCACGCCTTTAGCATGAATATTACCGGCTAAGTCGACTTTACGCTCGACATCGTCAACATCACCGTCACCAACATAGACCGCCGCGGTTATCCGTGATGGTTCACCAAAGGCATCTAGGTCTGTCTCGAGCACTGACAAGCCATTGATTTGGCCAACTTTTTTGCCTTGCGTTTCAATGATTAATTGTTGTTGTTTGATGGCGTCAAAACTATAACAAGCGATCCGGTCTTTACGGCTGTTATAATCGTTAATCGCGGTTTCAATGTGTTTGCGTTCAGTTTGTGTCCCATCATCGATATGCGTTTGCGCTTGCTGGATTAACTGGGTGAAAATCACGCTGTCTAACGAAAACTTGTGTTGATGCTCGACCATGGTTGATGACAGTTCCATTAAGCGAACAATCGCCGCAATGGATAAATCATGGCAATTAGCCCGTCGTGCTAAGTTCTGTAAATAACCGGCGTAATCTAACAGACCTTGATCTTGCTCAATGTCTATCTGGTGATTAACTTCGGCAATTAATGGGAACAACTGCATAATGTCAGGATCAAGTTCAAGGAACAATTTGTATGACAGCGAGTCGCCGACCAAGATGATTTGCAGCTTTAAATCGACAGGCTCTGGATCAAGCCAAGCGTTAGCACTAATCCACTTTATTTGTTGATCGAGCAGCGCCGACTTTAATTCAAACCATAGCTCTGGCGCTTCTAATAATCGTTCCGCTGGCAATACAATAATACCGCCGTTGGCCCGATGGAGTAGGCCCGGTTGTAACAAGTGGTGATTGGCCACGGTCGAACCTTGCTCGGTCACTACGGCAATATCGCCGAACAACTTAATGCTGTTCGGATTATCACAGTAAATAATCGGTAACGGTTGATTATCATTGTGGGCGACAAAACTATTGGCCAACACCGGATGGCTCAACAGGGCGCCTCGGTCTAAACGTTTCGCCAAATCAGTTAAATAACTGACGACTTTAGGTAAGCGTTTAAACACTTTTAATAGATGATCAATGCTCTGGGTATAACGCCCAATGACAGTTACTGCGCTGTCGCTGCTGGGCTGCTCTGCATCGACAGGTGCTGCACTGTTAGGCTCTACACTGTCAGGTTTTACATTGCCAATTTCTGCTAATTTGTTAGCCGCTAACGCAGGCGCCTTGTCATTACGTTTTAGCCATGAACTGACCAAACGTGAAAACTTGAGCCCTTGACCTTTCGGCAATTGCAGACAAATTGGTCGGCGTGGGTTATTGAGATCTTCAACGTAAACTAAATCAAACACCACATTATCGCTGTGTGGGTGGCTGGTGATCAGTTCTTTGATTAAGCCTTTAGTATCAATCGTCGGATAACTTAACAGAAACAGGTTCTGACCCTGACATTGTGACTTTGAAAACAGCTTAAACGCATTTTGGGCTCGGTGCTGTCCGGTCGCTAACCCTTGAGAGTCAATGGACTGGGATTGCGATAACAGCTCTTGAGCACGTATGCTATTAAAGCCGAGCTGGATTGGCGCTAGTTTTTGGACTGTTTTCAAAGCTGATTTTCCATCATTTACTAAATGTTAAGTGTTGATTCGAGTGTACGCTATCTAATTGTTAGCGCTAGACCTTTTAAGTAGAAACCTTCAGGGAAGGTACTGGCAATCGGGTGATCAGATGCTTGCGATAAACGCGCGATAATTTGGGCGTCACGGCCGGCATCTAACGCGGCATCCGCAACCACTTTTTGAAACAAATCGGCAGGCATTAAACCAGAACACGAATAAGTCAGCAAAGTGCCACCCGGGTTAAGCAATTGCATGGCAACCATATTGATATCTTTATAACCACGACACGCACCGTTTAGTTGGGCTTTGTTATCGGCAAATTTAGGCGGATCAAGAATAATCACATCAAAGGTTTTACCTTCCTCGCGGTAACGGCGCAATAACTTAAACACATCGGCTTTAACAAAGTCGACCTTGCTCATGTCTAAATTATTTAGCTCAATATTTTGTTTGGCAATATCTAGCGCACCTTGCGATAAATCGACATTGGTAAAATGCTTAGCGCCATTAGCTAAGGCGTAAATACCAAAAGTGCCAGTGTAACTAAAACAATTTAACACGGTTTTGTCTTTGCAATAATCGCCAGCAATAGCGCGGTTATCACGCTGATCAAGGTAAAAACCGGTTTTGTGGCCCGCTTTAATGTCGACCAAAATTTGATGACCATTTTCTTTAATAATCGTTAAATCATCACCAAGTTCACCCTTGATTGGGCCAGAAATAGGGGTTAAGCCTTCTTTTTTGCGTACTTCGACATCTGAACGATCGTAGATATTATGCTCAGGGAATACTTGCTCTAACGCACCAATAATTGATGCACGATGATGTTCGGCGCCAGCACTCAGTAATTGACAAACCAAGGTCTGGTCAAAGTGGTCAATGGTGATGCCTGGCAAATAATCAGACTCGGCAGCGACTAACCTAAAACCGGTCAGATCTTGCGCCGCGATTAACGCCTTGCGTGCTTGATAAGCTGCGGTGATCCGTTTAACGAAAAACTCTTGATCAATAAATTCATTTTCGTCGAAGGTCCAAACGCGCACTCGAATTTGTGACTCAGGTGAATAAGCACCTCGAGCAAGCCAGTTGCCTTGACTGTCAAGGATGTCTACTGTGGCCCCGAGCTCAGCTTGACCATTTACTTTCTTAATCGCCATAGAAAAAATCCAAGGATGACGACGTTTTAAGGCTTTTTCACGGCCGGGCTTTAAAATCACAGTAGCTTGCATAGGAGTACTCAAATCAACGGAACAAATAAAAGCGTGAGTGTACGGTTTCAGCCAGACTTAGGCAACAGATTATCGTTAAATACGCCAAACTGGCGGGCGTTGATGATGGTTTTGCGATCTAAAGCGCTCGATTAGCCATTGAGTTGAAATAGGCCCGTTTAAAAAACGAATACCCGAAGATATACCACCGTGAATAAGGCTAACTTCGCACCAAAAACCTATGTTATGTTTTATGCTATCAAAATCGCTTAGGATTAACGAGACGTTAACTATTTATCATGATCAAACCACCACATAATCAATTAATTCAACGGCTGTTTTTAGTCAGCGGCAAGGTTCAGGGGGTCTGGTTCAGGCAATCGACCATGCAATTGGCGCAGCAACTTAATATTAGCGGTTACGCTAAAAACTTGACCGATGGCACCGTTGAGGTCTTTGCGGTTGGCACCGAGCTAACATTGCAACAATTGACTGAGTTTTTAAAGCAAGGGCCGGCGCAAGCGCGAGTCGACAATTTAACGGTTACCACGGTATCGATGGCGATACCTGATGATTTCACGGTCGCTTAATAGATAGTTATTTAATGCTGCCAAACCGGTGTTTTACCTTAATCGAGCAACGCTATATTTTTTAACAAAAAAGCAATTTAGCCAACCTAATCGAACCAACTCATCGAGAAAGCCAATGAGATACTTAAGCGACAATCAATCGCAGCAGCTAGTGCTAGCTCAGTCACATGATTTGCAGCCAAACAGCAACGAAGTGTTAATCGCCACACAAGCCAGTGGCATTAACCGTGCTAACTTGTTGCAATTGGACGGTCACTATCCGCCCCCTGCCGGAGCAAGTGACATTATTGGTCTTGAAGTGGCAGGCTCGGTGCTTAGTGCGCCGCCGGGCAGTCAGTTTCAAGTAGGGGATAAGGTTATGGCGTTGATATTATTGTTGATTTTATTGGCGGTAATTACCTAAGCCAAAACATTAACGCTGCCGCGACTGACGCTGTGCTGGTTAACTTAGCGATGCTCGGTGGCCGTTATGGTGATACGTTTGACTTTTCCAAAGTCTTGGCTTAACCCTTAACCCTTGTTGGCTCAACGTTACGTAACAGAAGCAACCACTATAAAAGTGAATTAATCAGTCAATTTAGTCAACAATTTCTGAGTTACTTTGCAACGGGGCGACTTCAACCGGTGATTGATAGCCAATATCACTATCAATAAGTCGCGTGTGTGCATCAAAAAATACGCGATAATTTAACCATTGGAAAATTAGTACTGCATAGTTTTGATCAATAAATGGACGGTTGTTAGGGGTTTGACCAGTTGAACTTTGGCAGAGAATAATTCCCAACTTGCTGGAATAGCTAACGAATAAATATGTTTATATTTGACCAATGCCACGTAAAACACCCAATTATAGGCAGTTACGCCTAGTAATTAGTTGGACTATCACGTAAAATTATCGCCCTTTGTCATTCAATTAATTAATGACTCGGTCGATGGTCGGGTTATATTCGGGATAGCTTAATGCAGCATTTAGAACAAATCGTTGAGCAAGCTGAGGCTGATATTTCTCAGGCCAGCGATATTAATACCTTAGATCAGATCCGAGTATCTTTTTTAGGTAAAAAAGGCCAGTTAACAGAACAATTAAAATCGTTAGGTAAATTATCTGCCGATGAGCGTCCGAAAGCTGGCCAACTGATTAACAAAGCCAAGCAGCAAGTTCAGCAGTTGTTGACTGTTAAAGGCGATTTTTTACGTGCCGAGCAGCTTAATCTAAAACTGGCGCAAGAATCTATTGATGTTTCTTTGCCTGGTCGCCGCAGTAGCATTGGTAATATTCATCCGGTTAATCGTACTATTGAGCGCATTGAATCATTTTTTGGTGAGTTAGGCTTTGAAGTTAAAGCAGGCCCAGAAATTGAAGATGATTTTCATAATTTTGATGCATTAAATATTCCTGACCACCATCCGGCCCGTGAAGATCATGATACGTTCTTCTTTGATCCTAAAACTGTGTTACGTACTCAAACGTCTGGCGTTCAAATCAGAACAATGGAAACTGAGAATCCACCACTACGGATAATTTCTCCGGGTCGTGTTTATCGTAACGATTATGATCAAACGCACACGCCAATGTTTCATCAAGTAGAAGGCTTAATGATTGATAAAAACGTTAGTTTTACTCAACTTAAAGGCATTTTACACGACTTCTTAAATAACTTTTTCGAAGAAGACTTAGAAATTCGATTCCGTCCGTCTTACTTTCCGTTTACTGAGCCTTCGGCTGAAGTAGATGTAAAAGGTAAAAATGGTTGGTTAGAAGTACTAGGTTGCGGAATGGTCCATCCTAACGTGTTACGTTCGGTGGGCATTGATCCTGAAGTTTATACCGGCTTTGCCTTTGGCATGGGGGTTGAACGCTTAACCATGTTACGTTATGGCGTTGACGATCTGCGTGCGTTTTTTGAAAACGATGTTCGTTTCCTACAACAGTTTAAATAAGGCAAGTTAGAATGAAATTTAGTGAATCATGGCTCCGCGAATGGGTTAACCCAGCCATAACTACCGAACAACTTTCTGAGCAGCTGACTATGGCTGGACTAGAAGTAGACGATATCGCGCCGGTTGCCGCACAGTTTAGTAAAGTTGTTGTTGGTGAAGTCGTTGAGTGTGGTCAGCATCCTAATGCCGACAAATTACGCGTCACTAAGATCAATGTTGGCGCCGAAGAGCTTATCGATATTGTTTGTGGTGCATCTAACTGTCGTTTAGGCATTAAAGTTGCTGTTGCTCAAGTGGGTGCTGTGTTACCTGGTGATTTTAAAATTAAGAAAGCCAAGTTACGCGGTGAACCATCATTTGGCATGTTATGTTCGTTTAGCGAACTTGGCATGAGCGATGACGCTGAAGGCATCATGGAACTTCCTCTTGATGCGCCGGTTGGTACAGATTTACGCGAATATTTATCGCTTGATGATGTAACAATCGAGGTTGACTTAACGGCTAACCGTGCTGATTGTCTAGGTATCAAAGGAGTTGCCCGTGAAGTTGCTGTGCTTAACCGCATGGAAACGACCGAGTTAGAAATTACACCGGCCCCAGTAACCATCGAAGACAAACTGGCGATTAACGTTAGCGCACCAACAGCTTGTCCGCGTTATTTAGGCCGTGTGATTAAAGGAATTAACCTTGAAGCAGCAACACCGCTGTGGATGGTTGAAAAGTTACGTCGTTGTGGTACTCGCTCTATTGATCCGGTGGTTGATGTCACCAATTATGTGTTGCTTGAACTAGGTCACCCGATGCACGCGTTTGATTTAGCGGCTATCGATGGCGCAATTGACGTACGTTTAGCAAGCGATAACGAAAAGTTAACCTTGCTTGACGGTAAAGAAGTTAAATTGTCATCGCAAACCTTAGTGATTAGCGACGACAATAAAGCATTGGCTATTGCTGGCATCTTCGGTGGCAAAGACAGTGGTGTTACTGATAAAACTCAAGATATCTTTCTTGAAAGTGCATTCTTTGCACCATTAGCTATTGCTGGTAAAGCGCGTAGTTATGGTCTGCATACTGATGCGTCACATCGTTATGAGCGTGGCGTTGATCCTGAGCTGCAATTTGTAGCAATGGAACGTGCAACTAACTTGTTACTTGAAATTGTGGGCGGCGCAGCTGGCCCAATTGTTGAAGCCGTATCAAGTGAAGATTTACCACAGCAAGCGACGATTGAATTACGTCGCAGCCGGATAGAACGAGTATTAGGAATTAAGATTAGTGACGAAGACGTTGCGGCTATCTTAAGTCTGTTAGGTGTTGAAATTAGCGGTACTGAACAAGGTTGGTCTTGTAAGGCACCGCTATACCGTTTCGATATCAGCATTGAAGCAGACTTGATTGAAGAACTGGCGCGCGTTTACGGTTACAACAACATTCCTAATGTGTCACCAGTGGCGACATTGGCAATGACTAAGCATAACGAAGCACAGTTAAGCCCAAGAGATTTGCGTCAGGTGTTAGTTGGTCGTGGTTTTAACGAAGCTATAACTTATAGCTTCGTTGATCCGAAGGTCCAAAGCCTGTTGTTTCCACAACTCGAAGGTAAAATATTACCGCACCCTATTTCAATCGACATGTCAGTGATGCGCGTTAGTTTGTGGACCGGCCTTTTACAGGCAGTAAGCCACAACCAAAAACGTCAGCAACCACGGGTACGTTTATTTGAAACTGGTTTGCGTTTTTATCCAAACAAAGACAGCGAACACGGTGTAATGCAACAGCCGATGATTGCAGGCGTTATTGCCGGTAACATCAGTGATGAGCATTGGGATATCGACAACCGTGGCGTTGATTTCTTTGACCTTAAAGGTGACGTTGAAGCATTACTTGAACTGACGTTCGACAGTGCAAGTTTTGAGTTTAGAAAAACCGATTTAAGCGCGTTACACCCAGGCCAGTCAGCTGAAATTTTCCGTAACGGTGAATCAGTTGGTTACATTGGGGCGATTCACCCGCAGTTTGAGAAAGCACTTGGCTTAAACGGCCGTACTATAGTGTTTGAATTGACTCAGGCATCGCTATTAGCACGTAAATTACCAGAATCAGTTGGCCTGTCTAAATTCCCGGCTAACCGACGCGATATCGCACTAGTCGTTGCAGAATCAGTGAACGCTAATGATGTTATTAACGCTATTAAAGGCATTAATGAGCAACAATTGGTTGCGGTTAATTTATTCGATGTTTACCAAGGTAAAGGTGTTGAGCCCGGCTTTAAGAGCTTAGCAATAGCCTTAACTTTGCAAGACACGAAACAAACATTAGAAGAAAAAGAGATATCACAGCTAGTAGACAAAGCAATTTCTGCAGCTGCTGATTCATTTGGCGCAAAACTAAGAGACTAGTAATGGCACTAACTAAAGCCGAAATGGCAGAACACCTATTTGAAAAATTGGATTTTAGCAAAAAAGAAGCCAAGGAGATGGTTGAACTGTTTTTTGAGGAATTACGTGGTTGTCTTGAGCAAGGAGAGCAGATCAAGCTATCAGGATTTGGTAACTTTGATCTTCGTGATAAAGCTGAACGTCCAGGGCGTAACCCAAAGACAGGCGAAGATATTCCAATCGTCGCTCGTCGGGTTGTTACCTTCAAAGCGGGCCAGAAATTAAAGGCCCGTGTTGAGCTATTAGAAGCAACAAAGTAAATTATTGTGGTTGATATTGTGTTAGCTTTTTAAGCTGCGCAGACGGGTCAGCCAGCTCAATAAATACTTAATCAAAAATGCCGCTCAGTAACTTACTGAGCGGTATTTTTTTGTCCAATTCCCAGCCACAAGACAATCTATAATCAGTGGTTCATACCGCTAGCGCAGCACGGCTAAAATCGCTATAGTCTAGTGAGCATCACTATGTTCCTTTAATACTCATCCACTTAAATGGAAAACACTAACCTTTATGAATCAGCCTATCATCAGTATCACCAATGCTAATCTTTATGCCCCTGAGCATTTAGGGCTTAAAAATTTACTGATTGCTGGAGGAAAAATTGTCGCGATAAGCGATGAGCCGTGGGCGCTGCCACCACAGATTTCATCGCTAGCTGTTGATCTGCAAGGCAAGCGACTGCTGCCAGGTTTTATTGACAGTCATGCGCATATTACGGGAGGTGGTGGCGAAGCTGGTTTTGCAACTCAGGTACCACCAGTGCCAATCAGTGAGTTTACCGGCGCCGGTATTACTACCGTGGTCGGTTTATTAGGTACCGACGATTTAACCCGAAGCATTGGCAATTTGGTGGCACGGGCTTATGCCTTGCGAGAAGAGGGCATGAGTGCCTATTGCTGGACCGGTGGTTATCATTATCCACTGACCACGCTAACCGGCAGTGCAAAAGCAGATATTACCTATCTAGATCCGGTGATCGGTATTGGCGAATTTGCAATTAGCGATCACCGCTCTAGCCAGCCAACATTTGACGAAGTGATCCGTCTAGCCAGTGAAGCGCATGTCGCGGGGTTGATGACAGGTAAAGCGGGGGTTATTCATTTTCATCTTGGCGATGGCGATCGCAAACTGGCTCTAATTGAGCGGGCACTTAAAGAAACTGAGTTGCCAGCGCGAACTTTTAATCCGACCCATGTTAATCGTAATAAGGCACTGTTCGAGAGTGCTTGCCAATTGCTCGGCCAAGGTTGCTACATTGATATCACGGCTTTCCCCGCTCCATTTTGTCAGTCGGGTTGGTCGGCGGCGCAGGCTATCACTTTGGCACATGAGCGTCATTTACCCCTTGACCATATAACGATAAGTTCTGATGGCGGTGGCTGCTTACCTAACTTTGACTTAGGGGGTTGTTTGACCAGCATGGATATTGGGCGAGCTCAGATGCTTGCCGACACATTAAAGCAATTGCTGGGGCAAGGCCTGCCGTTAGACACTGTGTTGCCTGTCTTTACTTCAAATGTTGCTGATTTACTGCGTTTAAACAATAAAGGGCGTTTAAAGGTTGGCTATGATGCTGATTTGGTTGTGCTAGACGAGCACGATAATATTTGTGATGTAATGGCACTTGGTCGTTGGCACAAGCGAGATTATGAAATGTGCATCAAGGGGACGTTTGAGTAACGGGCTGAAACTGGTATTAGATGAAGCAAATCAAAAAAGCGCCAAGTAAACTTGGCGCTTTTTAAACGTTATGACAGTGACTGACGAACCGTTATTTTACGGTCAATACTTTACAAGTATTGGTGCCGCCAACAGTTTCCATCACATCGCCGTAAGTAAACAACACCATATCACCTTCTTGAACATGGCCCTGTATTTTAAGCTCAGCTAACGCCGACAATGCTAATTGATCATTGCTGACCTTAGTACTGTCAAAGTACACAGAGTAAACGCCGCGATATAACGTGCTAGCGTTAAGACAAGATTGATGACGAGACAAGCAATAAATTGGCAGTCGTGAACTAATACGTGACATTAGCTGAGGCGTTTTACCCGACTCACTTAATGCAACAATTGCTTTAATACCTTTAAGGTGATTAGCCGCATACATGGTTGCTAATGCAACAGTTTCTTCAATGGTCGTGAACTCTTCCTGTACGCGGTGACGCGACGTGTAAATAGAAGGGTGCTTTTCAGCGCCTAAACAAACATTAGCCATCGCTTTAACTGTTTCAACCGGGAAATCACCAGCGGCGGTTTCGGCTGACAGCATCACAGCATCAGTACCATCAAGTACGGCGTTAGCAACATCCATTACTTCGGCACGCGTTGGCATTGGGCTAACGATCATCGACTCCATCATTTGGGTCGCAGTAATAACGATGCGGTTGTAAGTACGGCTGCGTTGAATAATTTTCTTTTGTACCGCGACTAATTCAGCATCACCAATTTCAACGCCCAAATCACCACGAGCAACCATAACAGCGTCAGAGGCAAGGATTACATCATCAAGTGCTTCGTCGGTAGCGACTACTTCAGCGCGCTCAATTTTAGCCACTAATTTAGTGGTTAAACCTGCTTTCTCGGCCAAGTTACGGGCATAACGCATTTCGTCGCCATTGCGTGGAAATGATACGGCCAGATAATCAACGCCAATTTCTGCAGCGGTTAAAATATCTTTTTTGTCTTTTTCTGTTAACGCCGCGGCTGTTAATCCGCCGCCTTGCTTGTTAATGCCTTTATTGTTCGATAGCACCCCACCGATTAATACGCTGGTATGCACTTCGCTGCCTTTAATTGCAGTTACTTGCAACTGAATGCGGCCATCGTCAAGCAATAACACATCGCCAACGAACACGTCATTCGGCAGTTCTTTATAATCAATGCCAACGCGCTCAAGGTCGCCAGAATCTTTGTCTAGCTCGGCATCTAAAATGAATGGCGCGCCATTGCTAAGTACAATTTTTGAATCTTTAAAACGAGCGACCCGAATTTTAGGTCCTTGCAGGTCTCCTAAGATCCCAACATAAGTATTAAGTTTTTTAGCGACACTGCGCACCATTTCGGCACGAGCAATGTGATCGCTAGCGCTACCATGTGAGAAGTTAAGGCGCACAACGTTGGCGCCAGCCAAAATCAGTTGTTCTAAAATTTCAGGCGTATCCGTGGCAGGTCCAAGAGTGGTGAGAATTTTTGTACGGCGATACATTTCATTTGTCGACATTGCTTAGGTCCATCCTTCGTTGCTGATGTTTGTCATCGGTTAATACTAGAATTGTTTTGTTACAGTTTATTGTTCATCAATCGGTTTATTAAAGCGTGAATCTCTGACGCCTTGGGTAACTTTTTGTAAATTAACTCTAAATTTAGTACCACGGCGTAAAGTGAAACCCGTGGCTAAGACATCGATAATGACCAATTGGCCGATGCGTGAATTCATTGGCATATATAAATCGGTGTCTTCAGGAATATCGGAACTGATCAGTAAATGACAAGCTTCGGCCAGTGGCGAGCCTGAGGCGGTAATGGCAATGACAGTCGCGTCATTTTCTTTGGCCATTTGTGCGAGCTCAACCAACGATTTTGTTCGTCCGGTGTGTGAAATTAACACCACGACATCACCTTCGGCTGAATTTGCGCAACTCATCCGCTGCATTAGCGCGTCTTGAAAACTCAGGACTGGCACATTAAAACGGAAAAATTTATTTAAGGCATCTTGTGCAACCACCGATGAGGCACCTAGGCCAAAGAAAGAAATCTTTTTGGCTTGAGTAAGAATGTCAACCGCACGATTTATCGCGTTGGTATCAATCATCTTTCTACTTTGAGCTAGGCAGGCTAAGGTTGTTTCGTAGATTTTACTGGTGTAATCCTCAACGCTGTCTGACTCATCAATGTGGCGGCTAAGGTACGGCGTACCGTTGGCTAAACTCTGGGCTAAATGCAGCTTAAAATCAGGAAAACCTTTGGTGTCCATCCGACGACAAAAGCGGTTGACGGTTGGCTCGCTGACATTGGCCATTTTTGCTAACGTCGCAATGCTAGAATGAATGGCCGTTTTAGGGTTGTCGCGAATGACATCTGCAACTTTACGTTCAGATTTACTGAGGTTTTCGATGTTCAAAGTAATTTGTTCTAACACATTCATCAATAATGCCTATTTGTTCTTTAATAGACATTATTACTTATTGACGGCCAAAAAACACGTAAATAAACAAAATTATGTAATTTTATTACAAAAATATTTTATTTAGAATAATTTTTCCAGCTAATACTGCGACTCTGGTGAGACAAAATCATGAGCATTAATCGAGGCATAAGTCGTTTTCGCGATTGTTGTCATTTTATCAAAGTCGACCGATTGACTGTTTAATCGGCTTTTTAATAAGTTGGTATTGGCTGTTTTTAAACCGGAAAGTTCAGCAATTTGGGTCCAAATGTAAGCCAGTGGGTATTTCTTTTGCCGCATAAAGTTAGTGGCTAAGCTGGCATATAACTGATTATCAATCAGCGATGCTGATGCTGGCGTGACTAATTTTAGGGCGTTGTATTGCGCTTTTATTTCTTTGTTGGTATCAACTTTGGCGTAATAACTGGCCATCATCAGCTGCAGCTCGGTGGTTTCAAGCTTGTTAGCACGGTCTAGTTTAAGCAGTTTTCTAATTTTTGTGCGGCTGCCGTCTTGGACCCAATGATAATATAACAACTGAGGATATTGACTGGCGCGAGTCGCTTGCTCTAACTTTGCTATCTCTTTAATACTGGTTAAGTAGGCTAATGTTTTGGCTGAGGTGCGATCGGTAATTGTGGTGCGCATTATTTTTGATGCAACATTGATACACTGATGAAAGTCACCCCAGGCCAGCAATGTACGATAGTGGTTGTCTTGATCGTCTGGCGCGATAATACCCTGAAAGCGGCGTGAAATAAGATCAGCCCGTTGCGTTTTGCACCACCCTTCAGATGCAATGTCGTTGCAAATATTGGGCTGCTGCTCGCACATATCATAGAGGGTAACTCGTGAGTCACCGCAACCACTAAGCAATAAAGAGCCAAAGACCATAAATGCTGCTAGCAGGGTAGTTTTCAATTTCAATGTAAGATCCTATTGTAATAAGTAGAGGTTTTACCTCGGGAGTTGCTAGTATTCACCCGGTAAGTACGTTAAAATATGCCGCGTTTTTAGGGCGATATATTCATTGTTTTTGCAACATTGCAGCTCAATTACACCATGTATACATGGCCGCAATATTGGCTTGCCTTATTGACACTGGAACGACAAATTACTTTGTTTTTCCGTGATATTTTACTTTAACTCAAAATTGATATGCTTTTCAAATTTAGTCAAACGAAGGATAGCCATAAATGAACCAAGATAAGTACTTAAATAGCTGGCAAGAACGTCAGGAACTTGCTGAAACAATGCAACCGATTTTAGGCAAACTGTTCCGTCAACAGGGCGTTGAAATTACTGTTTATGGTCGTCCTCTATTATCAGCTACCACCATTGATATTATTAAAGCACACCGTAATGTTCGTCAACATATCGGTGAAAAATTGCGTTTACGTGAATCTTTCCCATTGTTGCTTGCTATCTCTGAAATGGATATCACCCATGCGCGCATCGACTTAGGCAAATTAGCGATTAAATATAACAATACTCATGGTAATAACTATGACGCTGTTGAAGAATTCCTAAAAACGGAATTAGCCGAAGTTCATGACGTTGAAGATAAGGGTGAGCCCCGTGATGTAGTATTATATGGCTTTGGTCGAATTGGTCGTTTGTTAGCACGTTTACTGATTGAACGTAGTGGTGTTGCTAACCGTTTACGTTTACGCGCTATTGTAGTACGTGGCAGCGGTGGTGATTTAGAAAAACGCGCCAGCTTACTGCGTCGCGATTCTATTCATGGACCTTTTAATGGTTCAATTGAAGTAGACGAGTCTAAAAATGCCATTATTGCTAATGGTAACTACATTCAAATTATTTATGCTAGCTCGCCTGACTCTATCGATTACACCAAGTTCGGTATTAACAACGCACTTATTGTTGATAACACCGGTAAGTGGACCGATGAAGAAGGTTTGTCAGAGCACTTAAAGTCGATTGGTGCTTCAAAAGTATTGTTGACTGCGCCTGCTAAAGGCGACATCGATAACATCGTTTACGGTGTTAACGAACACATGATCGGCGATGCTAAAATCGTCAGTGCAGCAAGTTGTACTACTAACGCGATTACGCCAGTACTAAAAGCTATTCATGACAAGTTCGGCATTGTTAATGGTCACATTGAAACGGTTCACTCATACACCAATGATCAAAACCTAATCGATAACTACCACCCAGCGCCTCGCCGTGGTCGTAGTGCCCCATTAAACATGGTTATTACGTCAACGGGCGCTGCTAAAGCTGTGTCTAAAGCCTTGCCTGAGCTTGCTGGTAAATTAACCGGTAATGCTATTCGTGTACCAACACCGAATGTTTCAATGGCTATCATGAACCTGAATTTGGCTCAGGGCACCAACGTTGAAGAGTTAAACGCTTACTTAAGTCACATGGCGTTGCATTCGGAGCTGCAAGATCAAATCGACTTTACGACTTCTCACGAAGTGGTGTCGACTGATTTGGTTGGTTCTCGTTATGCCGGTGTTGTTGACTCGCAAGCGACCATTACCAGCGATAGCGGTTGTGTATTGTATGTATGGTACGACAACGAGTTTGGTTATAGCTGTCAAGTGCTGCGCGTAATGCGTAACATGCTTGGTCAAGACTACCCAACGTTACCGCGTCACTAGTGGTCACTAAAAATTAGTAAGGTGTTCATTACGCCCAACTAATATTTTAAAAAGCAGCTTCGGCTGCTTTTTTGTTTTTATTGGTTTAAGTGGCCTATCTGGCTAAAGTCTAACCACTATCTACTGTACATATAAATTGGCTTGTGTATCATCCAAGTCAGTTAATTTTTACTTATTTATTAGAGGAAAGTCACATGCGCATTATATTGCTTGGAGCACCAGGAGCAGGTAAAGGCACACAAGCTCAATACCTAATGGACACTTACAATATTCCACAAATTTCAACGGGTGACATGTTACGCGCTGCAATTAAAGCAGGCACGGAACTGGGACTTGAAGCTAAAAAAGTGATGGACGCTGGTCAGCTAGTGTCTGATGACTTAATCATTGGCTTGGTTAAAGAGCGTGTTGCACAAGACGACTGTCGCGAAGGTTTCTTGCTTGATGGCTTCCCACGTACCATTCCACAAGCAGAAGCGATGAAAGAGCACGCTATTTTAGTTGATCACGTGGTTGAAATTGACGTGCCTGACGAAAATATTGTTGATCGCATGGGCGGACGTCGTGTTCACGCCGGTTCTGGTCGTGTTTACCACGTTGTTTACAACCCACCTAAGGTTGAAGGTAAAGACGATGTAACTGGTGATGATCTTTCTATTCGTCCAGACGATGTTGAAGAGACCGTGCGCAAGCGTTTGGCTATTTACCACGAGCAAACTAAGCCGTTGGTTGATTTTTACATGGCGGCACGCGACGCTGGTTTAAACAAATACCACAAACTAGACGGAACGGTTGATGTTGCCGCGGTTAGTTCAAAAATTAAGTCACTATTGGCTTAATTTTTAATCGAACTTATGTGATTATTTGCTAAAGTAACAATCACTTGATTAAGCTCACGTTGTGGGCTTTTTTTATGCCTGAACCAATGTTAGGCTAACGCTATATATATTTAGGGTTTAGTCGTGTGAACAAGCAGAATAATCAACGTATTGGTGTCTTAGTGGTCAACTTAGGCACACCAAGCGAGCCAACAGCAGGTGCCGTTTTTAAGTATTTGGCCCAATTCTTATCCGACAAACGTGTTATCGACTTACCCGCTATTGCCTGGCGTACCTTGTTGTACGGGCTTATTCTGCCATTGCGCAGTCCTAAAGTCGCTAAACTGTATCAACAAATTTGGACCGAACATGGCTCGCCATTGCGTTATTATAACGAGGCGATAACCGAAAAATTGGCCACGAGTTTTCAATTAAGTAATCCGGACCAAATCCTGTGTCTAAGCGCCATGAGTTACGGTCAGCCAAGCATCGCCAAAGCGTTGGCAGAGTTTGAGCGCCAGCAGATCAAAAAAATAGTCGTGCTGCCATTATTTCCGCAATACAGCGCAACCACTACCGCGGTTGTTTATGACCAAATTGCGGCCGTATTAACTAAAACTCGCTATTTACCCGAAATAAGAATGGTGATGGACTATTGCGACAAATCTGAATATATCACCGCGTTAGCAGACAATGTCCGCGCCAGCCGCGCTCAATCGGGTAACCCTGCGTCGCAATTATTGCTGATGTCATTTCATGGCATGCCACAGCGCTATGTTGATGCGGGTGACCCTTATCAAGCACAATGTCAGCGAACTGCTGAAGCGCTTGCGACTGAACTTGGTTTGAATGCTGACCAGTGGAAAATTAGTTATCAATCTCGTTTTGGCAAGGCCCAATGGTTAACCCCTTATACTGATAGTGTCTTGCGTAATTTACCCGACGCTGGCGTTAATAATATTGATATTATTTGCCCGGCCTTTGCGGTAGATTGTTTAGAAACGCTTGAAGAAACTGCGGTTGAAAATAAAGAAATTTATCAACACGCTGGTGGCCAAGGTTACACTTATGTGCCGGCACTTAATGATCAGGAAAACCATGTTGCCATTTTAAAGCAGCTTATTGATCAACAAATGTTAGGTTGGCCGCTTAAATAATGGTTATTAATTAATTATTTTGTGAGATAAGAGGGCTTACTCACAAAATTTCAGTTTGGCAATAAGCAGTTTGCAGGGTTTGGTTTAAAATAGTTCATCTACTAGTAAATTTGGTACAGGCATTGTCGACATTGCGCTGTACCATTGTTTAGGGTTGCAAATGAAATTTCCCGGTCAACGTAAGTTAAAGCATTACTTTCCTGTCGCTACGCGAAAAGCGCGTAACGAGACATTGAAGCTCCAGCCTGTTCAAAGCCATATTTGTGGTATTGATCAAACCTTGGTTGATATAGAAGCGCCAATCGATGAGTCTTTTCTTGAAAAATTTGGTTTAATAAAAGGGACCTCTTGCTTAGTTGATGACAAAGAAGCGGAGAAGATCTACAACGAATTGGTTGAAAAAGATCTGATTAGCCATGAATATGCTGGCGGCACCATTGGCAATACCCTGCACAATTACTCGGTTTTATCCGATGATCGCAGTGTGTTGTTTGGCGTTATTAGCGACCCTATTCGTGCTAAAGGTTATGCATACAAATACTTGTGTAACACCAGCTCGAAAGTTGACTTGGATTTATTGCAACCAGTCTCCGGTCCTATCGGCCGTTGTTTCACGTTAATCTGCGCTGATGGCGAACGTACTTTTGCGTTTAACAGCGGTTTGTCAAATGCACTAACCAGCGAGTCGATTAATATTGATGTGGTTAAGTCGTCTTCGGCGTTGGTAATTAGCGCTTATCTGATGCGAGTTAATGACGATGACACCATGGATCAAGCCACGATGACGGCAGTTCAATACGCCAACGACAATAACGTACCCGTGGTACTGAGTTTGGGTACCAAGCAAATTATTGCGCAAGATCCCCAGTGGTGGTTAAACTTTATCGACAAGCATATTAGTGTCGTGGCGATGAATGAAGAAGAAGCTGAAACCCTAACCGGCGAAAGTGATTTGTTAAAAGCCAGCGTTAAAACACTTGAGGTCGCAGACTTAGTATTATTAACTGCGGGCGCTGATGGTTTATACCTGTCAGGGTTTACCGAGCAAGACAGTAAACGCGAAACAACTCATCCATTGCGTACGGGCAGCATCAGTGACTTTAACAAGTACGAATTTAGTCGCCCAATGCGTAAAGCCGATTGTAAGTCACCGCTGATGGTTTTTTCTCATATTGAACCTTACATGGGTGGCCCCGCTTCGATTAAAAATACCAATGGCGCAGGAGACGGCGCATTGTCAGCCTTGCTACATGACATGGCGGCTAATCACTACCATAAGCAGTATTTCCCGACCTCAAGCAAGCACACCAGCTCAGCGTTGGCGTATTCGTCATTTGCCCAAATTTGTAAGTACTCTAACCGCGTGAGTTTTGAAATGCTAAATCAGCATTCGCCGCGTTTGTCTAAAGGCTTACCTGAAAAAGAAGACAGCTTAGAAGAAGCTTACTGGGAACAGTAAGGCTTAGGTCTTTTAAAACTGCTTTAATGAAAATGCCAGACAAGAAATTGTCTGGCATTTTTTGTATAAGCCTTTCTTTATTGCTTATTGTGCATTTATCTCGCACTAGCCTGATATATATCAAGTAAATGTGAGATAAGTTCACTGTCGTTAATATGTTTTGGCATAATTGAAACCCAATTTAATACATAGATGAATCACTGCGTGTGAGTGTCTATTTTAGCTGTAAGCCACCGCGTGAGAGTGCTATGCCAAAAATTAAAGATTTAAAGCTTCAATATAAACTCGTGTTACTGATTATCCCTTTGTTATTCGCTTACCTGTGGTATTCAAGCATTTCTATTTATCAAAATTATACCCAGATGCAGACAATGGAGCATCTTGGTGCTGATATTGAACTCTCAATATTTAATAGTCGATTAGTGCATGAACTGCAAAAAGAGCGGGGCGCAACAGCGGTATTTTTAGGTTCATTAGGTCAGCAGTTTGCAAGTGAATTGAAAGCACAACAGTTGAAAACCGATGATGCATTAAAGCAACGTCAATTATTCATTACACAAAACCAACCACTATTTGATCAAGACATCGCAGACTCACTGAGTAAGGTGAGAAAAGAATTACAAAATTTAGGTCAAATTCGTCAGCGTATTTTAACGCTTGATGTTAATACGAACAAAGCGGTGGCCTATTTTACGAATACCAACCGTACGCTGTTAGAAATGGCTATTGCCATTGCTAACATTGCACAGCAACCGGTAATTAAAACAAAAGCTTTTGCTTATTATAATTTCCTGCAAGGAAAAGAGCAGGCGGGCATTGAACGCGCTATTTTAAGTAATGCCTTTGTTGCTAAAAAGTTTAGCGCGGGCCATTACGAAAAGTTTAACGGCTTGTTGAGTGCTCAAAGCGTGTATTTTAATACCTTTGTTTTATCTTCATCTGAGGATTTAGTGTCGTTTTATCACCAAACAATGGATACGCCAGCGACACGGCAGGTAGCAAAAATGCGAGAGCAGGGCAAGTTGTTAGCTAATCCAAACCATCAAGTCACGGTCGACGGTTCTCATTGGTTTGGCTTAGCCACAAAACGTATTAATCTACTGAAAAAAGTTGAAAATAAGTTATCCGAAAGCCTGTTAGCAGGGGTTGAATCCCATGCTAGCAAAGCACAATCAACATTTTTGTTCTCGCTATTAGCTGCTATTTTTGTGACGGCATTAGTTGTGCTGGGCGCAATATATATTACACATCTGTTGTTAACCCAGATAAAGGAACTGACCAAAACGTTAGTTATTATTAAGGAGAATAATGACCTAACGCCAAGAGCTAAAGTATTATCAAACGATGAACTTGGCGCGATGGCGCATGCGTTAAACTTAACGATGGCAGAGTTTTCGTCAGCGGTTAACATCATTTCGTCGAGCAGTTTACAGTTATCGTCTTCTGTCGAGCAGATATCGGCCACTATTGATATCAACGAAGTAAATTTACGCGAGCAACGCAGCCAAACCACGCAAATAGCAGCAGCTATCGAAGAAATGACGGCCAATTCCGCAGAAATCAATACCAATACGCAAGACTCGGCTAAAGCGTCTCAAAACGCGGCATCGCTGGCAACTCAGGGCACGCAAATGGTCAGTGACGCCAATGAGAAAATTAGCGCCTTAGTGCAACGCATTGTGCAGCTAGAGCAAAAAACGGTCAACCTGCATGACTCAAGTAACAGTATTTCAGGCGTGGTGGATGTAATAAAAAATGTATCTGAGCAGACAAATTTACTGGCGTTAAACGCGGCTATCGAAGCGGCACGCGCTGGTGAACAAGGGCGTGGCTTTGCGGTTGTAGCTGATGAAGTGCGATCGCTCGCTCAACGGACACAGTCGTCAACGGTTGAAATTGAAGCCATAATTTCGACCCTGCAATCTGATGTTACAGAGTCATCTGACTTAATTAAACATTGCAAAGACGAAGCTCAATCGGTGGTTGACGCATCTGAAAAAGTCTCTGATTCGCTGATTAATATTGAACATAGCATTTCTGACATTGCGCAACTGTCTGACAAAATAGCATTGGCATCACAACAGCAATTAGAAGTTGCAGGTGATATTAGTCGCAGTATTACTGATATTGATACCAGTTGTACTGAGTCGGTGGAGAGCATTAATCAAGTTGTTGCTGCGACGCACGAACAGACAAAAATGGCCAGTGAACTGCATTTAATCGCGAGTAACTTTAAAATTTAATTTTGGGGGTTGCTGAGGGCATTGTCTGGTGTTGCGCATTGTCGTGAATAGGCGATTTAAAGGTATTTTTCACGCTTTAATTAGTTTTAACTAATGTTATTTCAAAAAGTTACCGAAGCAACCCAATACAAAGTGTGCATGCACACTTTGTATTGGGTTGTATCTGTACTAAATGCTGGTAATTAATTGTTTTAAATACTATTCTACTTGGAAATGACTATTTGGCATGCATTTGTAAATGTGCATGCTTGATATATAAATGTTAGCATTCAAAATCAACATTTCGCAGAGGACGCATGAAATCAGTCACAATTAAACTTTCTTACCAGAATGGAGATGCCGATTTACATCGATTAGATATGTATGACGCATCAGTTTCTCTTCAAGGGTTTGCACAAGCCCTAGCTATAACAACGCACGCTTTGCTTAATGATGGTGATGTAAAACGTAAAGGAAAGGCTAGCGGCGTAAAGATTTACGTCAACCCGCCTCAAAAAGGAAGTTATGAGCAACTTCTAACGTTGGTTATAGATAACAAAGAGGCTATTGGAGCAAGTATTGTTGCTGCTGCTTTCTGGGATATATTGAAATGGACTTGGTCAAAAACATTAGATTTAGCTTATGAACCAGAAACACCTTTTGTTAAAAAGCTTGATGAAAAGGTGGAACCATTTATTGGTGATATGGAGGTTGCATTAGAGTCTGCTTTAGAGCGAGCTCATCGACCAATTCGCAGTGATAATAATATGACAATTTCTGTTGCTAGACCAAGAGTTGGTGAAGCGGTAAAAATGAACAGTGACACTTTGAAAAGTGTATCTATCAAAACAGAAAATGAGTTACTAACTGGCATTATTGGTAATGTTACAAAATATAATATCATTACAGGTATTGGTCGTTTTTATGATGATAATTATGAGCATACCGTCTCTTTTATTATTCCTGAAAGCTCAGGTTCATCTTTGAGACGTCGCTTAACTTGGTCAATGCATTACGCACAAGGTGATGGTAATGGCGGAAAAATTGAATTACATGCTAGACGTGTTGTGTCAGCCAAAGGCATATTAAAAAGGTACTTAGTAGAAAAAGTCATAGCCCGTAAATAATTGAATGCTAACAAGTCTATAAACAAGGACAAATTTTAGCTACGCATTTTATGTTGCCGCTGCGCGTCAGTATCACACAAAATGCTTCACAAAAAAATCGCCTGTTATAGAGGCGTTGAGGCTGTAGAATTTATCAAAAAAGAACGTTTTCACGTTCTTTTTTAGTTTATGGGTTTTGTATGAATATTAAGCTTGAACCCCGATCTGGTCTGTGATCTAATGGTTATTATTCACCCCGAGTGAAACAAGATGGCCAACTACAAACCTGATTTATCTTGTCAAAATAAATTTATCCCCATTGATTTCTCCCTGCAAATTGTCTCCGGAACTTTCGAGTATGCATTAGCTCATATTGTCGATAATCGCCTTGACCTGTCTGGTTTTGACCAGTGGTATTCTAACGATAAAAAAGGCGCGGCAGCGTACTCTCCCCAGGTGATGTTAAAAATTATTCTGCTAGGTTATTCAAGAGGATTAATTACTAGCCGTCGTATTGCAGATGCTTGCGC